>WRHW01000007.1 GCA_009783055.1 Holophagaceae bacterium | reverse complement strand
AGGAGTTGCTGAAAGCGCATCGTGCTCTAGACCGTGCAGTGGTGAAGCTGTACGGGTTTGGCAAGGATGTGACGGAGCCGGAGATTGTGGCTGAGTTGATGGGGTTGTATCAGAGGCTATTGGCAAAAGGAGTAGCGATTAGAGGGCAAAGCCGTTAAACAATGATACGGGTACCCTTCTTAACTCTGCCATCCCATCTATAGAACTCCAAATCCATTCTTCCTAGATCATCCACTTGTATGCCTTCTGCTCGTAGCAGAGCGATCTGCTTGAGTGCATCGAACTCCCGGCCATGACTGGGGATGTAGCCATTTGTATTTACCACACGTTGCCAAGGAATAACACTTCCTTTGGGTAGTCCATGCAAAACCCAACCCACTTGCCTGGCGGCTCTGGGATAGCCTGCCATTAGTGCGACTTGTCCATATGAAGCTAGTTTCCCTTTTGGTATCATGGAAACAATTTCTAGGACGGAATCTCGAAATCCATTTTGACGAGCTTTGGGAATTTGTCTCATTATTTCTTTATAGCCAAACTGTATGTAAAAAGGGGAAAATATTTGTGAGAATGGAGTTATGACAACCCTAATGATAGTGGCTGGTGAAGCCAGTGGAGATTTACATGGTGCCGAGATACTGTCGGTACTGAAGGAGCTATGCCCAGACTTGCGTATAGTCGGTGTGGGCGGCAAAAAGATGTCTCAATTCTTAGACAAAAAGTTAGCTGATGTATCTGACTTGGGGGTGGTGGGTTTTTTTGAGGTAGTGCGCCATTTACCAAAGATTCTTCGACTGGAAAAACAGATATTGGAGCAAGCTGAAGAGGAAAATGCCAGCGTAGCACTATTGATTGATTATCAGAGCTTCAATCTTCGTTTGGCGAAGTCTCTCCGCAAAAGACGGCCATCAATGCTATTGTGCCAATATGTCTGTCCCCAAGTGTGGGCATGGAAGGCTAACCGCATACCAAAATTAGGCTCAATACTAAACATACTCTATTGCCTCTTTGACTTTGAACCGCCGTTATTCAAAGACCATCCTGTGGAGGCCATTTGTCTGGGACACCCACTAGTTGACCTAGTAAAACCCGATCTGGATAGGGACTCCTTTATTCGAGATTACAGCCTTGTCAATGACAAACCAATTGTCGCCCTTCTCCCTGGCAGTCGCATGAGTGAAATAACCCGCCTCTTGCCAGCCATGCTAGAGATGGTGAGGAACTGGGATCAGTCGGATGCAAAGCCTGTCCAATGGGTACTCCCGGTTGCCTCTACGCTCGATCCTGCAATACTCAAGGCGGCCATTGGCGACTTGCCAATACACATTATAGAAGAACGAAACAGCTATTCAGCAAGAGCCTATGCAGATGCGGCCTTAGTATGCTCTGGCACGGCCACCCTTGAGACGGCGATACTGGGTACGCCATTTGCCATCCTATACCGCATGAATCCGTTTACTCTTGCAATGGCACGCAGACTAGTGAAAATCGATCATTTTGGTCTTGCTAACGTAGTTGCCGGTAGGCAGGTAGCCCGCGAGCTATTGCAAGAGGAAGTCTCTCCTGCTGGTCTCCACGAGGAGCTTTTGAGGCTCTTAGAACCAGCAAACTCAGTGGTTATCCGTCAAGACCTTGCAATGTTTAAGGAACGTCTAGGCGAAGCCGGAGCGGCAGAGAGAGTTGCTCGGCACCTGGCTTCAAAATTATGACCCAAACAATGTGGAATCATTTGAACATGGTTTAACAAATCGTTATATATTCAAAATACTATCGGTGCTATACTGTCTACTGTACGTGATTAGGAACTTTGTGAATGCAAATAAAGTTAGGAATTTATGTTCAAAAGAATTATCCCATTTTACCTAATTATTTCTACTGTGCTATGCCATGCTCAGGAAGCTCCTGTAGTTGTGGGATCGGTATCGAAGGCCGGTACTGTAGATTCAAAGGCTCTCAAGGGGCTAAATAAATATCACAGGCTCGTAAAAATTGCTGACTCTCATGGCAAATATCTGGGTTCGTTGGAAGTACGTGGTTATGCTCTTCGTGATGTGATCGATCGATTTGAAGTCAATAAAAAGGACGATGGCTTTGATAGGCCACTCGATCTGATTGTTACTGCCAAAGGCAAATCCGGCGACAGTGTTTTATTTTCTTATGGAGAGGTATTCTTTGCCAGCGATGAAGGCCCAATGCTGGTAGAGGCAACGAGGATGATACTGCCTTCGCGTCATGAACCTCTGAATGCTGGCAAAAATGATCCGACCATAACCTTACTGGATGTCAACAAAAGAAAAACCGTCAATGCAACTAGTTTAAGTAGCTGTAATGCCTGCCATGAGAGTGCAAATGTACCAAAGATATATTTCCCAAAGGGGTGGCTACTAATTGCTCCTAGAGACAGGTTTGGGGGACGCTACGTTGAGGGGGTGACAGAAATAAGCATAAACCAGGTTGGCATCAAAACCGTTGACACACGCTATGGCGGTGGCAGGGATTCCATCATCGAATCGCCTGAAATTGTTGGCCATGATGGAAAGGTGCACCAATTTAGTCTTGATGATTATAAAAAATTGCCAAGGATAAGCACGACCGATGCTGGCATTGGTCATGGAAAAGGGTATCGAGGCACAAGCACCTGGGAAGGGGTTGCCTTAAAGGGATTGCTTCAACATATTCTACCCGCTGGCGCAAATCCAAAAAAAATATATGTACTTGTCGCTGCGGCAGATGGGTACCGGTCAACCTTTTCCGGAGTGGAAGTCTTTTCTGGTTCAAACGAAAAATGCGTATTGTTGGTAGACCGCAAGGACGGCAAACCCCTTGGCAATGGTTCCGGCCTATACACAATCGTTCAAAGCACAGATTTTTTTGTTGATAGAAATGTGCGGTTGGTCAAGGAAATAAGGATAGTAATTGCTGAGTGATGGTACGGCAAGCAACCTACGACCAGAATTATTTATACGAGGGCAAGCTAGATTTACGTAGCACAATACTAGCTGGACGTTCCATGGTGGAACCCGGAGGATATTACCCCCTGCATACCAAGGACATGGCGCAAAACCCTTTCCAGTTTTTGTCTTACAATGTCCTGGAACTGAAGTTGATTAATAACGTCAAAAATATGGTCTTGCATTTCCTGCGTAATCGTATCCAACTTGGCTAGGCTAGGATCAAATACCTTTATACCACGGGATGCCGCCTCTTGTTTGAAACTTGTGAGCCCGTTAAATGCGCTGTCTGTGGATGTTAGCATGGCCTCAACTTGTTCTAAAACCTTGGTTATTTCTGATTCGTTATGACCAATAACGGATTTCATTTGGGGGATTATTTTTTCGTCTTCTTTGTAGTTTGCCATAGCAATCAAGTCGCTCAGACCCTTGTCCAGTTGAAGCTCTACGTCATTTACTTGGACAGAAAATTTTTCCTTATCCTCTCGTCCAATTTGGGTTGTATCTACTAGTGCGTTTGGCTCTAGTACAACGACAACTTTCCCCTCAAGTAGTAGTATAGCTCTAACCCATTTCCCACTCTTGCCTTCCAGCAGTGGACTTAATTGGGCATGTTGATCCTCTTGGGCGGTAATGACAGATTCTACTTGATCCACTAAGATGCCTATGCGAGCACCTTGTTGAGTATCTAGCAATAATATAGTGTCGCCCTTGTAGGTTTCCTTTGCAGGAAGTCCCATTCTTGTTCTGAGGCTAATGACGGGTAATACTGCCCCGCGCAAATCCAGAAGCCCCACTACGTCTGTTGGCATGTGGGGCATGTGGTTTAGTTCTACGAAAGGAGTTATTTCTGCCACATCGGACAGGGGGATTGCATAAGTACGGCCATCAATCACGAAGGACATGTATTGACTACCTTGAACAACCGTATTGTCCTTTTTTTTCCCAGGTTCAAACCTAGGTGTTTCGGCTGAAGTACTCATGAGGCGGCCTGAACTGCAAGAGTGATTAATTCGGCGGGATCGAGAATCAAAACAACGCCCCCATCACCCATTATGCTTGCTCCGCTTATGCCAGGGAGACTTGCCAGATAGGAAGCCAGAGGCTTGATGACCATTTCCTGCCTTTTAACAAAGGCATCCACTACAAGTCCCATCCTGCGTCCCCCAGCGGAAACGACAACTACGGGTATTCCTGATGGAGGATTAACCTTCGGTATATCTGCTTGGTGTTCATCAGATACTTCAACTAAAGGTACTGCCACGCCGTTACTGTCTAGTTCTACTTCACCATCTCTTGGTTGCTTGCTGAGGTTAAGGAGTTCGCTCAAAAGTGAGATACCAAGCACTTCGCCTCGGAGGTTAATAGCTTTTCTGCGAGTCAGATAGGAAAGTTCTTCCCTAGTTACTAATAGTGTTTCTTCAACAGACGTGCCAGGCAGGGCAAATATTTGTTCATTTGACTTCATCAAAAGAGCATCAATGATCGCAAGTGTGAGTGGAAGTTTGAGTGTAAAAATAGACCCTTTGCCAACTACGCTTTGCACTTGGACACTGCCATTTAAGCGACGGACGTTTGACCGCACAACGTCCATGCCAACGCCACGACCTGAAATATCTGTAATCTGAGCCGCCGTGCTGAATCCTGGGGCAAAGATAAGGTTTATAGCTTCATCATTGGTAAGTTGATCGGCTCTTTCTTGGGTCATAATGCCTTTTTCAACGGCTTTTTCTTTTATTACTACTGGGTCAATTCCTTTTCCATCATCTTCGATCTCTACAACAACACTATCTCCCTCGTGGCGTGCGCGCAAAACAACTGTCCCATTTTCAGTCTTGCCAGAATTTTTCCGTACATCTGGATTTTCAATGCCATGGTCTGCGGAATTTCGAATAAGGTGGATCATCGGATCGCCAAGCTCTTCGATGAGGCTTTTGTCTATTTCTGTATCTTCTCCAACCATCTGCAAGTCAATCTTTTTGCCACTTGCTTTGGCAAGGTCTCTCAACATGCGTGGGAATTTACTAAAGACTGTTTTGACTGGCACCATGCGGATACTTAAAACTGATGCCTGAATTTCTTTGGATACTTGATCCAAAGTGACGCTTGCCCTGCGTAGCTCCGCTACAAGGCCGTTAATAGCCTCCCCATGGCTTTGAGCTTCAAATAGCTCAACCACATGATTTACCATTGTCTTACTCATAATGAGCTCGCCAACAATATTCATAAAGCTGTCAAGTTTTGCCTGACTGACTCGAATAGTGTCTGCCGTAGCTTTGTCGGCGGCCTTGGCGGGAGCATTTGCCGAGTCGGCTGTGGGAGTGGGAGTAGCAACTTGGCTTGCAACTCCGCCGGCTTGCGGTGCGGGAACCTTTACGGCAGTAAGCTCAACGGTGGGTGCAACTTCAGCAAACAACTCTTCAGCTTTTCCGTTTTCCGAGAAGATAAAGTAGCGAATTGTAGCGTTCTTGACCCCGCCAAATAATCTATGAACCATTTCCAGAGATTCGTGGAGCTTGAAGGCCATGAACAAATCAAAGGCGTACTGCTCTGTGTGCCATGATTCTCTTTCAGATTCTGGGATAGGCAACTTGCCAGATGCAACTGACTCGCCGACCAAGTCTACCATCGAAAACATTGTCGTTGGGTTGAATGGCGTACCGGCTATGGCGGGAAGCAATTTTGCTCTCAAACACATTACTTTGTTACCCTCTGAAATGGCCATAGTTATTTTTGACTTCATCTCTTCGGTGATGTTGGATAAATATTCTGGGAAAACAACAATCGGGGAAGCTTTTGCCACTACTTTTGCTTCCGTGGATGTGCCTCCAGATTCTGGAACAGCACCATCTGTGCGTAGAGCTTCCAGACGTTTGACGATGTCAGATGTATCCGGGTTTGCTGGTTCGCCTTGTTGCCTTAAAGATACGCCAACATCATTTACTAATACCTTTAAGATGTCTACGGTATCGAACAGAACTTCCATGACATTTGGGTCGACTGCCATCCTGCCTTTGCGAAGATCATCCAGAACATTTTCACCGTGGTGGGCAAGTCCCTGAACATTATCAAGGCCCAAAAAACCTGAAGCACCCTTGATGGTATGAACGCTTCTGAAAATGCTGTTGAGAATATCCAAGTCACCTGGATTGCTCTCTAGTGTTAGAAAGTTTTGTTCAATCAGCTCGAAGTGTTCCTGTGCTTCGACAAGAAAATCTTCATAAAAGCTCGGATCGTCATGGATGAAGTCGCTCATGAATCAGTCCTTTTTCTTACCTTGGAAGGTACCGAGTTGATTATTTTCCGAGTCAGTCAAAAGCTGTCGTAGCAACAGGAGGAATATCACCCCACTGTCTGTGCGAGCAACTTGGGTTATATACGCATTTGCCCCGACAGATGTCACTCTAGGAGGAGGCTCTAAGAGCTTTTTGTCTATATTCTTTACTTCGGTGACAGCATCCACTATCAGTCCGGTGAAAACATCCCCAATTGGAGTAACGATGATCCGGGACAGATCTGTTGGTTCCTGATACTCCAAGCCAAATCTTGACCTAAGATCAATTACAGGAATGATTTCTCCACGAAGATTAAGCACCCCTTGGATAAAAGAAGGAGCCCTTGGCACTGGAGTAATCATACCGACCATAATAATTTCACGCACTTCCTGCAGTTCTAGCCCAAAAACCTCGTGGCCAAGTTGGAATGCGATGATGGATATTTCCTCTGATGAAGATGAAGATTCTAAATTGTCCAGAGCTTGGATACCTAGTTCCTGACCAATATTTGCTAATTTTTGTTGATCCTCGTGGCTCAGAATTTCGACGACTCTCAAAATGCTGACCATTCTGTCTGTCCGCATGACCACGCCTTCTAGTCTTGCGCTCTCTGTTTCTTTCAGCGTCTGGGGAGCAGGGAGAATGTCCTTATTCTTTACTCTAATAATTTCTTGTATGCCATTGACAACAACTCCCAGCCTTGCGTTACCGATTGTCAACAAGATAACCATGTCCTCTTCAGTGTGATGGCCTTCCTGCTCACTGGGTTCTACGTCAAACATTTGGAATAAATCCAAAAGAGGAAGGACTTTATCACGAATGCAGATAACCCCAAGGACATAGTCGGGCGCATCCGGGACCTTGGTTATTGGAGGCAACTCGACTATTTCTTCAACAAATTCAAGATTCAGACCAAAATTTTCGTGCCCCAATCCAAATGTAATAAAGGTAAGGGTATCAGTATCTTCTTCATCGTCACCTAGGCTATGGTCGGTCAAGCCAAAAGAAGAGGCTGTGGCGGCACCTTGGTTGATAGCTTCTTTTTGTCCAAATTCTTGGCTATCAAGAATTTTATCCAAATCAATCAAAGTGATTAGCCTACTGCCAGCTAGAACCATCCCTGCTAGGTAGTCGCTACGAACTCCGGCTACAAGAGGAGGAGTTTCTCTTAATGAAAAATCGTCCAGCTTTACAACTTCAGAGACTGCATCGACTTGTAACCCGGTAGCCTGACCGGCTAGGTCGATAACAATAACACGATTTTTGGGGGTGGGTTGTGTTGGTGTCAGGTGGAATCTCCGGCGACTATCAATTACCGGAATTATCTGTCCACGAAGGTTAAGAACCCCCACCACGAAACTTGGCGCACCAGGAACCGGAGTGATATTAAATCGCTGTGTTATTTCCTGTACTTTTGCAATGTCCAGCCCAAACTCCACGCCATCAAGCGTAAATGTCACGAGCTGGCCAGAGGGCACAACGTCCCGCGCAGTCCTTTCCTCAGTTGCTGTGGAAGCCATAACTCAACCCTTCTTGTTAGCGCGAAGAAATTCATCAACAACAGAATCTGCATGTGTTTTGTTTTCATCAGGTGATGTGCCTGTGCTTGCTATGCTGTTGCTAAGTGAAATTTTCGCCGCAGGTTGCGATTGAAACCCAGTTCCAAGCAGATCAAGGATATAGTCGTGAATCTGGCGCAAGTGATGCATAATGCGCTCCAGTTTCTGTCGCGAGATGTCTTGGAATTGCATGAGATCCATAGCTTCATAAACCTTGTTCTGGATTTCAGTGCATGCAGTCATAATTTGATGGACAGAAGATTGTATTGTCGGATTCTGAATACTTTCATTACCCATCATTTCAGTAACCAAAATCCTCTGCTGATCAAGCAATTGGCTGATTTGATCAAGTTTATCCATTACCTTATTGGTTTCTCTTTCTGTCACAGCGGTAACTGCACCCAGCTCGCCAATAACACGAACTGATGGGATGGAGCTAGACACCTCGGAGTCTTTTTTTGCTGAGGCGGGAGGCGGAGTTGCTACCGGAGTGGGGGCTGGAACAGGTGCTGGAGCCGTAGTTTCTGGAGGCTTTGGAGCGGGTTGTGCGCCCTTATGCTTTTTTGAGCCAGAGCCTTTTCCGGAACCGCCGCCCATGATGGCATCGATTTCTGATTGATCCATGGATTCTCCTCGGTGCAATTAACCGAGTAAGGACTCGATTTTTTCCTTAAGGGTTTCAGGTGTAAACGGCTTGACAACATAGTTATTTACGCCAGCCTGTAGAGCAGAGACGATATCTTCCTTGGCGGCATTAGTTGTCACCATGAGGATAGGAATGCTACCATCCGACCCCCTAACAGCTCCCACAAATTCCAGCCCATCCATTTCAGGCATGTTCCAATCGGTAATGATCATTTCTACGCCACCCTGGGCAAGCTTTTCCAGCCCGGCTTTCCCATGTTCAGCCTCGACAACATTTGTGTAGCCAATACGGGACAGAGTATTAATGATGATACGCCGCATTGTTGATGAATCGTCTACAACAAGGATCTTCAAAGCGGACTCCTTTAATGATGTGGATCAGGATGATTGATTCTGATCAGAAGAGTTAATTAACATGATAAGAGCATTCAAGTCGTCTGGATAAACATTTAGGAATTTTATTCCCAATTCGTATTCTCCATCATCCATAATTTCGATGCGAACCACTTCGCCAATCGCTAACAAGGGTTTATTGTCCGCGATGTGCTTTGGTTCAAAGCTCCTGACGTACTTGCCAATGCCAGGAACCCTGATTTCCAGTTTCAACAAAGCACCAAGTTGGTATTGTTGCGAGGAGTTAAGGAGCAGTCCTCCCCCTGAAACATTTTTGTATTTGGACTTCAGAACCTGCGTCTCAGCTTCAAAGGTTAGCTCCTGGAATACGACCTCGGCCTCCATGGGTATTCTGCGGAATGTGCGAAGTTCATGACTCATGAGAAAAATTCCAAAAAGCTTATCTACTATTTATTACAAAAATGAGCCAATTTGTAAAGAGCTAATCTTTACCTTATATTGCTCAATTTTTTTGTGACAGACACTAGGTTGGACTGATTTGGCGTGACTTAGGTATTATCCCTAGAAAAGGTGGAAATATGACAAATGACAACAAATGTTAGATGTTTTATTTATAATTCAAACATTTGTAACAGATTTTCAACAGGGACAATTGGTATTGGTGACAATTTTGCCAAACGGCTATTCTTTAATCAGGAGGATTTTTGAGAAAAGTAGGTTGTATTTCCCTAGGCTGTCCGAAAAATTTGGTTGACACGGAGGTGATGCTCGGATGTCTTTGCAGGGATGGATATGTGGCAACCCCCCAGATAAACATGGCCGATGTATTGATAGTAAATACATGCGGGTTTATTGAGAGTGCCAAGGAAGAGAGTATCCAAGCCATCCTTGAAGCGGCGAGCATGAAGCGGAGTGGCAGTTGTAAAACACTTGTAGTTGCAGGTTGCCTAGTGGAAAGGTACCAGAAACAACTCCTTGAAGAGCTACCAGAGATAGACGTATTTGTTGGAATAAGGGAAATTGAGAAGATTACCGATTTATTGGAAGCTCATGGCAAAACCACAAAGCCAATATCTGACCCCAAATATATCTACAACGAATCAAGCCCACGCCTCCTTACAACTCACCCAGGAACGGCATACATAAAAATTAGCGATGGCTGTAGCCATGCCTGTTCCTTTTGCGCCATTCCAAAGATAAGGGGTTTCCACAGGAGCCGGACTATTCAAAGCATTCTGGAAGAAGCTAGGCGGATGGTAGAACGTGGGATAGTAGAAATTAACCTAGTCGGCCAAGACACAACAGTGTTTGGAAGTGATTTAGGGGAGGCAAACGCACTTGAAACACTTGTAAAGGAACTTGGCAAAGTTGATGGCCTTCGCTGGTTCCGTATTCATTATGCCCACCCACATCGTTTAGCTGATGGTCTGTTGGATGCAATCGCCGAAACCCAAAACTGTTGCAAATATGTCGATGTACCTTTACAGCACGTTAATCAAGCGATACTAAAATCGATGGGACGTGGTGGAAATAAAAAGTTGTTTACTGAGTTGGTAGAGCGAATACGGAAAAAAATACAAGGAGTTTTTATCAGGTCAAATTTCATCGTAGGGTTCCCCGGTGAGGACGTTGTTGCATTTGAGGAGTTGCAGGATTTTATCACTGAAGCTCAATTTGATCATTTAGGAGTATTTACCTATAGCATCGAGGAAGGCACTCCCGCTTACCCACTTGGCGATCCAATTCAGAATCGCACAAAAGAAAAGAGGATGCGGATTCTGATGGAAATGCAACAGGCCATTAGCAAAAGGCGAAATCAAGAGCTGGTGGGAAAGACAATTGAAGTCATAGTAGAAGCTCCCCATGAGGAAACAGATTTGATAATCAAAGGACGACATTCCGGACAGGCACCGGAGATCGATGGAAACGTATTAATCGTTGGTGGCGAGCCAAAATTGTATACTATTCAAAACGTCAAAATCACAGAAGCCCATCCCTATGACTTGGTGGGAATGATTGAATAATGTGGCTCTTTTATTCTGTTGGTAATTCTTCCAAAGCCTTTTTCATGTTTGCCAACAAAAAATGTTATAGTGATTGGACATGAAGGACATACCTAATCGCCCAGTAGCATACGTAGCGCCACGGTGGGCTTGGTGTATTGCCACAGGACTAGGGAGTGGACGGCTAAGGCCAGCCCCTGGCACGTGGGGGAGCCTAGCAGGATGTATTGCATGGCTAGTCCTAGTGTATTTGGCACACCCATTGTCGCCCCTAGTATTTGAATGTTTGCTAGGGGCTACAGTTTTGGCAATAATATTTGTTTCAATCATTTCTGCTGGGCTGGTTGCAAGGCAAGTTGGAAAAGACGACCCTTCTTATGTAGTGTCTGATGAATGGGCAGGTGTATGGCTATCCCTCTGGCCAGTACGACATCATGTTGCCATTGCAATGGGAAACCATCATTCCGGTAACTGGAAACTGCCTGTTTTTGGCGTTGTTGTGGCATTTTTGTTCTTTAGGATATTTGATATTTGGAAACCTTGGCCAATAAAAAAGCTGGAAGGAATGCCAGGAGGCTGGGGCATCACACTTGATGATGTGTGTGCCGGTATTTTTGCGGGGCTTGCACTTTATTGCACCATGTTTTTTCTGTGGCATTTTAAGTGAGCTATTTTCAACCCCCCTTTCAGAGTTTTGGAAATGTCTTGTAGACTTGGAGCAACAAGCAAAATGGAAAAAAATCGCACAAGTAATATCAGGAACGCTTTAAATAATCTGCATGAAAGCCATTTCGCTGTTGACGAGGCGTTCAGAGCATTTATAGAACAAGATATATCTAAGGAAAACGAAAGTCTGCTACAAGCCGTAGAAGGCCTAAAACAACAACTTCAGACAAGCAGGGAAGAGACAGCAAAATTCCGTCGCGAATACGAAGAGATAAAGAAAAACTTCAAACACGAACTTTCCTCAAAACGCATTGCCCTGCTTGGTTTGAGTGAGCGCAAGTATGAAACATATCTTGCTACTAGCTTAGAAAGTGAGCAAACAAGGCTGTCAGGCTTATATTCCGACTTGCAAAGAACTGTCGAAAGCATGTCTGCCGAGTTGCAAACTCTGGACTTAGAAGAGCGTGAGCCACTGTATGCAGAATTAGTCACTCTGCGGGAAAGGGTTGGTTCACAAATCAAGCAAGCGAAGGAACGTAAGGATGCTACATGGCGAAATGTCGCAGACTACGGCGCATTTGATGAAATAAAAAACTCTCCCATCGAAGATGTTGCCTTGGGTGCTGTGAGATTTTTTTTTGCATGGGAAACTTTTTTGGGCTTAAAAATCATTAGTGTTGTCGGGGCATTGATGCTCCTTTTTGGTGTATTTACATCAGGTCGCTATCTCTATGTTGGAATGAGTCCAGGAGCACGCTGTTTTCTCTTCTTCCTTTTTGGCTTAGCTCTTATGGGCGAAGGGGAAATATTGCACAGAGGAAAATGGCGAGGTGCCTTCTCGCAGGCTCTTACTGCCGCAGGTTCAGGCATTTTGTTTTTAGGTGCCGCCCTGGGATATATGACTCTGGGAGTACTACCAATATGGGTAGCCTTTAGCATTTGCATGGGTGTGTCATACATCACATTTGCCGCATCGATAAGATATAACTCTCAACTGATTGCAGTATTTGCACTCATCGGTGGATATTTGCCACTGCTTGCCATAAAGAGTTCAATCACTTTGTTTGGTTCGATATATTTCACCATTTTGACTCTTCTAGCACTAATGATTGCCACCCGAAAAAACTGGCGTATGGCGCGGTTTATAGGGCTTTTTGCTGGCCTGCTAGCCGAGTTAGTGTTACTTGCCAGCCTTGGGCGAACAACTAGCGGGGAGACAATTTTCGCCGTAGGTGCAACTATTGCTATAGGGTATGTGGCATATCTCATTATTCCGGTATTTGGTGCATGGTTTACCAAAACACATATACGAAGCGCGGATATTTTTCTCCTCACTTGCAACATGTTCTTCAGATTTTTGTTACTGCTTTCGTGGGGAGGAGCATTTGTTAGGTGGGGCTGGCATGGGCACCAAGATGCCATGTCAGCCATTGTGGCCATATTTTTTGCCATACCTTGTGTCGCCATGGCACTTTCAGTTGAGAGACAAAAACACAGCGGAGTGCCGGAATCTGAAACCGGTTCCCTGCGTGCTCTGTTCTTTATCACCAGTTTTACCTACTCCACCCTAGCAGTGTTGTTTGCACTAGACAGGGCATGGTTTTCTATCGGCTGGCTGGCAGAGGCTACCGGACTGGCACTTTACGGAACATACAAAAATCGCCGTCGTTTTTGCATCGCCGGCCTGATTATTGGGATATTGTGCCTGTGGGTATTTTTGACGGTCAACGTCCCTAATTACAAGCATGACCCATTGTTTGTGTGGAAATATTTATCCTTCACTGTAGCTACTATTGCTGTTTCAGTAGCTTCGCTAAAGTATGCTCCAGAGCGAACAAACAATAGAAGGTGGCTGGATATTTTTCGTTTTTTCGTAGCCCTAAACTTTTGGGGATACATTGTTTATGTACTGCGGAGCCCGCTACTGCCAACTCTCAAACAGTGGCTGGGATTCAGTGCCACCGGTTTTGCCTCATTACTTTCGATCACAATCGGCTTGCTGATAGCGTTTATGCTACCCCGAATTCGCCGAATCTCAAATCAAGGATTTCAGGTTGCCGCAATCACAATCGGGATTTTTTGCACGCTGTGGCTCATGTCATTTAATGGCCGCGCAGGTGTCATTACAGAGGGGCAACTGGCTATAAGCATTGTAGCTTTCGCACTTTACATCGTAGTCAATATTATTGCGATTGGCTGGATTGGCGATTTACTGCGCTTACTGATAGCGGCGCGCAAACTCCCGCTAGGGTGGTATCCATTATTAATTTCTGGTTTCGCCATGTTGCTGACAGCACAGACCCTTGTCGTGCAACTCTCGCTAAAAAGCTCCAGTTTAATTCTGACACTACTCTTTGGTGTTACAGCCTTGGGTTGGGTGATTAATGGCTTTGTAAAACGAAACGCAGTTACTAGAATTGGTGGTTTGGCAATGGCATTCTTTGCAATAATCAAGCTGTTTTTACTTGATTTACATGGCTTAGGAACAGTGGGAAAAATTGTTTCATATTTTACTGCAGGCATTTTATTGCTTGCAATTTCATTTACTTATCAGTGGTTTAGCAAAAGGCTGGAACAGATGACCATCGCAGATGAAGAAATGCCTACAGAAGGTGAACAATGATGCCCAGTTTCAAGATTGTTTCAACAACTCTGGAGCAGTAGAATCAAACATTAAACAAAAATTCGATCACGTCATTGTCTTTAACGATGTAATTTTTGCCTTCCTGCCTTTGTTTGCCCGCTTCTTTAGCTCCCTGTTCGCCTTTACATACAACAAAGTCATCAAAGGAAATAACTTTTGCGCGGATGAAGCCTCTCTCAAAATCGCTATGTATAACCCCAGCGGCCTGTGGTGCGGTGGCTCCAATGGGAATAGTCCATGCCCTTACCTCCTTTGGGCCGGCGGTAAAGTACGTCTGTAAATTAAGCAATGCAAACCCTGTCCTGATAAAGCGAGTCAAACCAGGCTCAGTCAAACTTGCTTCCTCCATAAACATCTCCTGCTCGTCCGGTTCCATTTGGGATAGGTCAGCCTCCAGCTTGGCGCAGATTGGTATCAAGGGCAGACCCTTTACTTCTGCAACCTTCTCCAATACAGAATAATGGGCATTTGCAGATGGGTTTGGAATGTCTTTTTCGTCAATGTTTCCCACTAATAGCATTGGTTTTTGTGTGAGCAGACAATAGCTCTTCAACGAAAAAAGTTCGTCCCTGTCCAATTCTACGTTGGAAACCCACCTACCTTCATTAAGAGTGGCCAACACTTTTTCCAAGGTTGCGACCATTGCCTGGCTTTCCTTGTTGCCAGACCTTGCTGTTTTTTGGTGTCTATCTAAGGATTTTTCTACCACCTCCATATCTTTGATAATCAACTCCATGTCAACTATTTCCAAGTCCCTAGCCGCGTCAAGTGTTGATTCTATGTGTGGCACGTCTGGATTATCAAAGCAACGCACCACTTGGACTAGCGCGTTCATGTCGCGAATATCAGACAAAAAGCTATTTCCAAGCCCTTCACCTTTGCTAGACCCCCTTACCAGGCCAGGTATATCAACAAATTCTTGGGTGGCAAATACGATCTTTTGAGGACTTACAATTTCAGCCAGCTTAAGGAGGCGGTCATCAGGTACGTCAACTATCCCCTTCGTAGCAGATGTAGTGCAAAACAAAAAATTTCCACTGGCAACATCGCCCTTGGTCATCGCATTAAACAGTAATGACTTGCCCGCTCCGGGCAACCCCACAATTCCACACTTAACAGCCATGCACTTCCTCCATTTAGCGTCTAAAGAGTTAATTTTAAAACCATGTTTGTCGTCTGCGCCTCCATATCCACCGCCTCCTGCATAGTAGCTGTAAATTGTGAAATAAAACAATGTTACGCAGTATTCGGCCACATTCTATCGCAGTCTTTCAACTCGTTTCAAAACCCCATGGGGTTTTGAAAAGGGCTCTAAAGAAATATTAGCTACAGATGAGAATATTTCAAAACAGGGATTTTTCCCATAACTAATACAACCCTGATATAATTCCTTTTGGGAGAGTCCATGCAGGTTCTAGTAATTGGTTCCGGGTATGTCGGCTTAGTGGCGGCGGTAGGCTTTGCCGAGGCTGGACATGTTGTAATTGGTGTTGATATTGATTCGGCTAAAATCGACCAGCTGAAAAGGGGCGAAACCCCTATCTATGAACCTGGGTTAAAAGAATTTTTACAAAAGCATCTTGAAGCAGGTACTATAAAATTCTCCTCAGAATTGAGAGAAGGCATTGCAGCAGCGGATGCCACATTTATTTGTGTTGGCACACCGCAAAGCGATGATGGTAGTGCCGACCTCACATACGTTCTCGCATGTGCCGAGCAGATAGGCTCTGCAATGGCAACGCTGAGGCCAGTTAAAGCTAATCCACTAATTGTTGTAGACAAAAGCACTGTTCCGGTTGGGACTGCCTCTAAGGTTGCCGCGACCATTAAATCTATGACAGACATGCCCTTCGAGGTAGTCTCAAACCCCGAATTTTTACGGGAAGGCAACGCGATAGAGGATTTTATTTTTCCGGATAGGGTGGTCATAGGCTGTGATACAGACTTCGCTGAAAATGTAATGTTAGAGCTCTACAATCCGCTACTGAGGGCCGCCAAACAAAAACTTCCAAACGGCGGACGGTGGTTCAGGATGGATCCCCAGAGCGCGGAGCTAACCAAATACGCCGCCAATGCGATGCTGGCGCTAAAAATTAGCTTTATCAATGAAATAGCAAATTTATGTGAGGTGGTAGGGGCAGACGTTGACTTCGTCAAAGTGGGAATCGGTGCCGACCACCGTATTGGGCCATATTTTATTAACCCAGGCCCAGGCTTTGGTGGCAGTTGTTTCCCAAAAGACCTACAGGCACTACTCAAAACTGGAAGGGAGCACGGATTACCCCTTTTGTCCCTAAATGCAACTGTGGAGGCAAATCGGCATCAAAAACAAGTGCTGACCCGCAAATTACAGCAACACTATAACATCCAACCCCACATTCCCTTTCCCTTGTCCGGGAAGCGCATAGCAGTTTGGGGTCTGGCATTCAAGGCCCACACTGATGATATAAGAGAGACAGTAGCCCTCGAACTTATCAGTCATCTATTGCACATGGGTGCTCAAGTATCAGTCCATGACTACGAGGCAATGCCCAATGCAAAACAAATATTTGGCGACAGCATCCAGTACGCCCACAGCCCCACTGATGCCTGCATAAATGCAGACGCGTTAGTAATTTGCACTGAATGGCCACAGTATGCTACAGTAGACTTGGATCAGCTTGCATTTGCAATGAACTGTCGCGTAATGTTTGATGGACGAAATCTCTTCCGCCCTGATAACATGAAGGCGAAGGGCTGGACGTATCACAGTATTGGCAGGGTTACAGTCAATCCAGATCGATATCAAAATTTATAGGGAGTTTTATGGGTAATTTAGGCTTAACTGAGATGATCCTCATTGGGATTGCTCTGCTCATTTTCTTTGGTCCGAGCCGGCTTCCAGAGCTTGGAAAGTCGCTTGGAAAAGGCATCCAGGAATTTAAGAAGGCAAGTCGCGAACTGACAGATTCAGTAAAAGAGTCTGTTAACGAAGACGGAGAAAAGAAATAGGATACACGCCTATTTGTGAATTGACCCGATATGTCTGAAACTGAGACAAAAGTCCAGCAAATGAGCTTTTGGGATCATCTACAGGAGCTTAGAACGCGCCTGATAAGGTGTGTTTTATTCCTCGCGGCGGGCTTTTGCATCACCTATGCCTTTAGGTTTCGGATTTGGGAATGGGTCAAAAAGCCACTAGTAGAAGTATATTTGATGCAACTAGAGTCGCACAATGTTTCAGCGCCGGATGTCTTTTTTTCCTTTACCGGGGTTTCAGAACCATTTTTTTCCTTACTGCGAGTAGCTTTTTGGGCCGCCGGCTTTCTGGTTGCACCATTGATTTTTTATCAGGTATGGGCATTTATCCGCCCAGGCCTGTACGAACGCGAAAGGAAAATGGTGATACCTTTCGTTTTTGCAACCACATTTTGTTTTCTGAGTGGGGCTGTTTTTGCTTATATATTTGCCTTTAAGTCGATTGCGGGTATACTTGTCGAACAGGCAATCATAGCTGAATTGAGACCAAACCTAAAGCTAGATGAATACTTAGATATATTCATCAACACAATCGTCGGCACTGGCCTTGTATTTGAAATGCCCGTGCTAATTTATTTTTTGGCAAGATTTCGGCTTATCACGGCCAAGTGGATGCTTAAATACTGGAGACATGCCTCAATAGTAATCATGTTTGCCGCGGCTATCATTACCCCGGGTGATATTTTAGTAACAACTGTTTTTCTTAGCCTTATGATGATAGGTCTCTATTTTATCTCAGTGGCAGTGGCTTGGTTTGCTGCTCCCAAAGAAAGCCCTTAGCAATTTAGCAAAGGCTATAGCATTCACCTATTCTTCTATCCCAATCCCATGATGTATGCCTTGGTGGCCAAAGGCCTCCCATGCAATTTGCTTAAAACGTGGAGTATGCCCCCAATCAGACTCTCCGTCTTTCCATAGCTTGTAATGGACTAATTCATGCTCTAATATTTTTTTCAAAATCGCTGACGGATCATGACAATAGCAACCACATACTTCAACAGGCCAAGGACGATCCAACCTACGAATCAGAGCTATCGAGAGTCTGATTTCAGGGTGCCAAATATCCCTGCTATCTTTTTCGACCACAAACAGGCCAGCACTGCGAGTCATTCTGGGCGACCAAATCACCGGTGGGACAGGTATTTCCCAACCTGCTAAGGCAATGGACGATGCTACCAATTGACGAAGGGACTGCATGATACTACTATATAGCGTTTCCATTCTCTCTGTAGCCAAACAGCTTTGCAAAAGAATTACTTTTAACAAACAAAATAAAAGCGAAAATGCAAATAAAATGGTAATCAGGGAGCAGGAATCGCTCAAAGTGAGTTCCCTACGTGCCAATGGCTTGTGAGATACCTAACTAGGTGTATGGGTATTGGTGAACCTATGACAAAAAACAGAGAAAAGAAGCTAAAAAGAACCTATGCACCCACAGGGGGCGGCGCGATAGCGCAGGGGAGCCTCCACAGCCCCGAAGTTTCCACAAAGCCGAACGGAAAACGCGCGTCTCGAAAAAGAGCTGAGAAAGGCCACGGAAGGCTTGCGGAAGGCCAAACTCAGAACGGACCCCTCCCAAATGGGGGCTTGAAATGTACCGCCAAGAAATATACACTAATACCATCAATAATTGTGTCTCAAAATTGTTGACAAGTTCCGTCTGAATATTTGTTCTGTTTGTCCCAAGGAAATACCAAAGAATCGAGACCCTAATACACAACCAAGGTTTTATGCCTCAAAGCTACTTCACAACAGAAGAACAACAAAGGCTAATGTTTGGCTCGATGCCATTCTGTTGTACTTTTTGGGATAGAGAGTTCAACATACTAGACTGCAACGATGCCACAATAGCCTTTTTTGGATTAAACACCAAAAATGAGTACCTAGACAGATTCGATGCGCTCTCGCCAAAATACCAGCCAGATGGAAAGCTATCGAAAGAAAAATTAGTCGAAATGCTTAAGATAGCTTTTGATGAAGGTATCTGTGTTTTTAAGTGGACGCATCAGGATTTGGAAGGCAACCCAATTCCCAGTGAAATAACATTTGTATGCAATGGCTTGGAGGATGGCCGAACAGCGGTTATTGGCTATACCCATAGTGTAAGAGGACCAGAATCTACCAAAGCTACCAACGCCATTCAAAAAGGCACCACAAATCACACTGACACAATGTTGGATGAAACACCATTTTCTGTTAGCTTATGGACTGATGATTTTGAGGGTATTGACTGTAACAAAGAAGGTATCAGATTATTTGGTGTTTCAAACAAGCAGGAATTTTTCGACCACTTTATAAACGACCTTTCACCCAAGTATCAGCCGGATGGAACACTTTCTGCTGAAGAAATCATCAACAAAATGAAGTCCGCATTAGAAGAGGGGTGGTTAGAATTTGAGTGGGAACACAAAAAACTAAATGGGGACATTTTTCCAACATATAAAACGCTTATTCGGGTTGACCTTAGCGACGGTAAACATGGAATAGCATCCTACACACGTGACCTGAGTGAGGTTGTGAACCTAGAATCAAAAGTCATAGCCGCTAACAACCGCACCCGTACAATGTTGAACCATACGCCTCTCTCTGTTAGCTTATGGACTGATGATTTTGAGGGTATCGACTGTAATGATGAAGGTATCAGATTATTTGGTGTTTCAAACAAGCAGGAATTTTTCGACCGCTTTATAAACAACCTTTCACCCAAATATCAGCCGGATGGAACACTATCTGCTGAAGAACTCATAAACAAAATGAAGTCCACATTAGAAAAGGGGCGATTAGAATTTGAGTGGGAGCACAAAAAACTAAATGGAGATGTTTTTCCAACATACAAAACGCTTATCCGGGTTGACCTGAGTGACGGTAAACATGGAATAGCATCCTACACTCGTGACCTGAGTGAAGTGATGAATTTAGAATCCAAAGTCAAAGCCGCTGACAACCGCACCCGTACAATGTTGAACCATACGCCTCTCTCTGTTAGCTTATGGACTGATGATTACCAGCCAATCGACTGTAATGATGAAGGTATCAGATTATTTGGTGTTTCAAATAAGCAGGAATTTTTCGACCGCTTTATAAACGACCTTTCACCCAAATATCAGCCGGATGGAACACTATCCGCTGAAGAACTCATAAACAAAATGAAGTCTGTATTAGAAAAGGGGCGATTAGAATTTGAGTGGGAGCACAAAAAACTAAATGGAGATGTTTTTCCAACATATAAAACGCTTATCCGGATTGACCTTAGCGACGGTAGACATGAAATAGCATCCTACACTCGTGACCTAAGTGAGGTGATGAATCTAGAATCCAAAGTCATAGCTACTAGTAATTATGCACAGTTAATGCTGGATGCCACCCCATTGAGTTGTTGTATCTGGGATGAAAACGTTAACATTATTGATTGTAATCTTGAAGCAGTGAGGATGTATGGCCTCAAGGACAAACAGGAATACCTAGACAGATTCTTCGACCTTTCACCCCAATTACAGCCGGATGGAAGGTTATCATCGGCTAAGATAACAGAAGTATTCTTTGAGGCATTAAAGCAGGGTCGCATGACATTTGAATGGACACACCAGACCTTAGAGGGCGAGCCTATACCGACAGAAGTTACACTTGTTAGGGTTAAACTAGTTGATGGAAAACCGGGTATCATTGCATACTCTATGGACTTAAGAGAGACAACGGAATCAAAAACCAGGGCAAACGAGGCGGCGTTCCTTACGAAGATTATGTTCGACAACATGCCACTTGGATGTATGTTTTGGAATGAATATGCAAATCCAATAGACTGCAACGATGCGGCACTCAAGATTTTTGGGCTTGTTGACAAGCAGGAATTCTTAAGACGTTTCTACGATCTTTCTCCCGAATTTCAGCCAAACGGTAGATCTTCAAAAGAAATAATACTAGAGTTAATCGAACAGGCTTCAGAAAAGGGAGCGTCCACAATTGAATGGGTTCACAATAATCTTGCAGGTGAACCAATACCCTGCCAAATAATACTCATCAGAGTCAAGTTCGGCAGGGGATACAACGTCATTGCATACATACATGATTTGCGAGAAATGAGAAATGTAGCTAACAAGCTACTTTTGGCAGAAAAACTTGCCTCTAGTGACCCGCTGACCGGAGTAAGCAACAGGAGACATTTCTTTCAGGTTGCCAAAAAGATGTTCAACGACCAGGCAATCCTATCTTCTCACATTGGCATGATCTTGTTAGATATTGACCATTTCAAAAATGTTAATGATACATACGGGCACGATGTAGGCGACGCAGTATTACAGATGGTTACCGAAACAACTCAATGCGTATTGAGGGAAACAGATATACTGGCACGATACGGTGGTGAAGAATTTGTTGTTCTAGTAACAAAACTAGATCTATATAGCCTTGCAAAATTGGCAGAGCGCATACTCAAAGCAATACAGTCAAGGGAGTTTGTCTATGAAAACAATGTTATCCCCCTCACTGTAAGTGCAGGAGTTGCAGTCCGAAAAGGCATGGCCCAAACCCCAGATCAAGTTATTAAATATGCAGACATTGCCCTTTACAGAGCAAAGGCAAACGGAAGAAACAGAGTTGAAGTGTATACAGATTGATCAGGTTGAATTCTGAATTTGCAACTCACTTAATTGCCGGCGGTCGACAGAATTTGGTGCTTCGGTCATCAAACATCTGGCTTGGGCAGTTTTCGGAAAGGCAATTACCTCGCGGATATTATCCACCCCAGCCAAAAGCATTACCAATCGATCAAGGCCGAGGGCGATTCCTCCATGTGGTGGAGCCCCGTAGCTAAGCGCATCTAACAGAAAGCCAAATTTTTCTCTAGCTTCATCCTTTCCAATGCCAATTGCCTTAAACATCAAACTCTGCGTCATCGAGTCATGTATTCGTATCGACCCACCACCAACTTCATAGCCATTTAAGACAAGGTCATAGGCTTGAGCGCGACATGCCCCAGGGTTTGTAGATAATAGCTCAATGTCGTCAGGATAAGGACTGGTGAAAGGATGGTGGCATGCCACAAATCGTTTTTCTTCTTCCTCCCACTGCAAAAGAGGAAAATCGACAACCCATAAAAACTCAAACCTACTCTCATCAAGAAGCCCAAATGCCTTTCCCATCCTAACTCTCAAATCAGCAAGTACCTTTGAAGTCTGGTCATCAGTTCCAACTGCAAATATAAGCAATCCCTCACTATCAGAGTCTAAGGCGTAGGTTTGTCTAAGCTCGGATTCAAGTTCGGGAGTAATAAATTTTTTGAAGCTACTCGACAATCCGTCTCCAGCCCACTTGATATAGGGTAGCCCCCCAGCCCCCAATTGTTTAGCCTGCTCCTGATATTCATCCAATTGCTTCCGGCTGGTAGCACTGGCTTTTTTGCCGGGAAAGAAAATGGCTCTTACCCTTCGCTGACCATTGCTTTCGGCGGCACCACGGAAAAGTCCGAAATCGCTACTTGCAAAAGCCATAGTTATGTCTCTGATTTTTATTTTGCATCGCAAATCTGGCTTGTCTGTCCCGTACCACTCCATCACATCCTTGTATTGGAGGCGAGGGAATGGAGTAACAACTTGCTTTTTGGCCAGAGGTGCCAATTCCACCATCAAACCTTCAATCAAGGAGTGTATATCCTCTGGCCGAACAAAACTCATCTCAACGTCAATCTGAGTGAACTCGGGCTGACGGTCAGCTCTTAAGTCTTCATCCCTAAAACACCTGCAAATCTGGATATAGCGTTCAAAGCCCGATACTTGAAACAACTGCTTAAAAATTTGCGGGCTTTGGGGAAGGGCAAAGTATTCTCCCGGATGGACGCGGCTTGGTACCAGATAGTCCCTAGCACCCTCCGGCGTTGAACGCCCCAATATCGGCGTTTCAAATTCGATAAAGTCATTTTTCCTGAAAAATGCTCTGGTGATATTTGCTACTTCGCTTCGCAGAGCCATATTGCGTTGGAGTTTTTCACGGCGCAGGTCTAAAAACCGGTATTTTAAGCGCAGGTCTTCATTTGCCTCATGGTCAGAATCTTCGACTGGGATCGGAGGCGTTTGAGCAATGTTGAATATCTTAAGGTCAGTCAAACGTACTTCAATATCTCCCGTTATCATGTTTGGGTTTTTTGACTCTCTCTCAGTCACTATCCCTTCTGCGCCAATTACATATTCGCTTCTAACAGCTTTGAGCCTATCAAGCAATTCGGGAGTGGCCTTGTTTTCATCAGCCACCAATTGGGTTAAGCCCCATCGGTCGCGAATGTCGATAAAAACCAAACTACCCAGATTGCGCGCCCTGCGACACCAGCCCAATAGCCTTACAGTTTGGCCGATGTTATCTATCCTCAACTCGCCATTGTTGTGGGAGCGTGTAAAATCGCCTAACTTATCTAACTGCATTTGTAGCCTCTAAGGGGTAATTACTTGCGATTAGTTTCTCATCACCCTGCCGGTGCCCTTGCCATTTGCGGCTCCAAACAGTGCTTCCCAATTAACAAATGAATCTGATGATTCTTTGTCTTTCCAAGGTTCTTTGTCAAAGGAGTCTGCCAGCTCTTTTGCAGTCTTATCGGGGTTTTTGCGTACATGCTGTTGCACAGCCACCAAAAATGTATGATGCCTTGCCAGTTCTTTCTTGTCGCAAACATTGCCATGGCCTGGTATCACCAGGCTGTCTTCCGGCAACCAAGAAAGAATGTGGCCGATCACCTGAACAAGTCCATCAAAGGTGCCTCCAGACGCAGTGTCTATAAAGGGCAACCTACCCAAAAACAACATGTCGCCCAAGTGAATAATCCGTGCCGAAGGTATGCCAATTGCCACATCACCATCGGTATGAGCCGCCCCAAAGTGGGCAATATGGATGTCTTGCTTGCCAAGCAGTATCGACATCATACTTTGTGCGGCAATTCCTCCGTGACCCAAGAGTATATCAGGCAGTCCGCCTCTCTTTTCAGGCTCACTGCGCTCCTGATCCTTTGCTATGCGTGACTTTGCATTTGTATGTGCAATAATCCCCTGTACCTGAGATGATAGTACTGGATTGGCATCAACGTGATCGCCGTGATGGTGCGTATTCACAAGATATTTGATGGGTTTTTCAGAAACTGTTTTTATTGTCGCTAATAGACCTGGGAGGCTACGGGCAAACTGCCCATCTATTAATACCAGATGGTCATCACCCACAATTAGTCCGACGTTGCCACCTTGACCATAGATGCAGTACACATTGTCCCGCACCTGCTCGATGCGGTGTTGCGTAGCCGGCTGGGTAGCCTGAATAGAGATGAGTGCAGGAAGGATTATCGAAAGCATATTAGTCCCCGTAGATATTCAACCATTGTAGCACTCCATCGCACCCGGATATAGAAATACTCTCTCCAAGGCGTTCTCATTTCTCGTAGGAGTCTGAAATCATCCATTACAGTTGGCAATGGCGAGGACAGTCAACTCGCCTGATATTTGACAAGAGCCTACAGTCTCATATACCAAGTTGCACACAACCGGGAGCAACTTGGTATAAGCTGTTAGAAAAATACCAACATTGAAAATAGCTCTGAAGTCATGGAACTGGTATAATTGCGTAGGAGTTATTCATGGGTTTATTGCAAGGAACAGTGACATTGCGCCGTTTTCTAGCCCTAGGGTCTAGGCCGGACGAAAAAACGCTTTGCGATGGGTTGGTGCAGAACCGATTTCGCCCCTTCGAGGACGGCGAAGAGGAGGAACGTTTTGGATGGGTAGATTGGCGAAACCCGTTGATAAGCCCTCCCGATCCAAATTGTATATCCCAAGGTCATTTTTCGATATTTGCCCTCCGTATTGATACTCGCAAAGTGCCACCAATACTGCTAAAAGCACATACCGAACTGCGTATCCAGA
The DNA here is from genome assembly GCA_009783055.1 of Holophagaceae bacterium. Taxonomy (GTDB): domain Bacteria; phylum Acidobacteriota; class Holophagae; order Holophagales; family Holophagaceae; genus WRHW01. The sequence goes on along the minus strand of WRHW01000007.1, from coordinate 37,107 downwards.
ATCTTATGAAAGAAAAAGACCTGGCTTTTGTAGGAAGAGAGGCAAGGGTATTTCTCCAGGAAGAAGTTAAGGCAGAGTTACTCCGAAAGGTGCTACCAACTCCGCGTGTCGTTGAGATAGCTTGGGATATCAAAGGAGGCATTGTATGGACAACAGCCGCAAATAGCAAATCCCAAAGCCACTTAACTTACTTGATGAAAAATGCATTTGGCGTTGAATTGCAACCACTTGCCCCGCTACTGCTAGCCGGTAGCTTGGCTCCAAATATACCTGTTGGCGACCTCACAGCACTGGAGCCATTTGACTTGAGTCTGGAGGATGCATGAAAACTGTGGAATTAATTGAACAGGGTCGCTTCCTTGGAGAAGAGTTTCTGCTTTGGCTCTGGATGCGAGGATTCACTAATGGCGGAACATCAGGCCAAGATGGCGATACTTCGGCCTGTTTTATCCACGATGAAGTAGTATTAGTCTCAGAATGGGGGGATGTAAAGGAATTGAGCCTTCGCAAGGGTAATCCACAAGAGTCACGCGAGGCCTTTGAAGCATTGTCACGCGGAATGCGCCCCAACAAAGCAAAATTACACATAATTTCAGGAGACCTAGAATGGGCATTCATGCTGGGTGCTACTCAATTAGACGTTGCGGCGATGAAGCTACCTCCAACCCAAGCCAAGGATTTGCATGGTCGCCTATCAGACAGAATGTTCTTGTTAGAAGAGGGCATTGCCCACCTAGAGCGTCGCTTTGCTCTTTTTTTGGAAAGGAGAGCAAAGGACTCTGATAGCTTCAAGGGCGATTTAGTAGCCTGGATTAAAGATGGGCTTGTCACAAGTAAAAACCTCCAGTAGAGCTGGAGGCTTGATTTTGTAAACCGCTCAAAACGGTTAAAATTTGAGCCGCCTAAAGGCGGTATGACACCTATTAAACGTTGAACTGCTATAGTTGCACTAATTGGGAACTTGTGGTTTGCAGGAGCGGTTTTTTTACGTGTATTCCTTCAACAGTGCTACGCTATCTCGCACTCCAAGGCCAGATGGGGCGATGCATGATGTGGCCCCCAAATCAAAACGTGAATGGTCATATATATTACACCGAATGCCGCTATGCAAGCGGCCCCCAATGCTGTTCGCTAATATTCTGCTGTAGGATGCTTAACGGTGATAGCCAATGCCCCCATGCTGGTAGCATTGGGCACTACGAGCATATTAAAGGGTTTACTGTATTTCCAGCGTTTCATAGGTACTTCCCAGGTAATATTGCATCCGGTTTCGCCAGCGGAAAATGTGGGATAAAATTCTTCTTCTATTATCGCTATTTCTTTGACGCTGGCCGTGTCGAGGCCGTCAATAGTGAGGCTCAATTTCCATGTTTCCACATCTAGCCTCTGGGCAGACCCGGCGACTTTTAGTGCCTTATCTTTTGTTTTTGGGTTCAATTTTGCCTGTTCTAGGTGGGGAAACGCCAATGCTTCAAACTTATTGCAGGAAATAAACCCAAGGCAGGAAACAAATATTGCGACTAGGACGATCTTGCTATACATGTATCCTCCAATTAGCTAACTTGTAGCGTGGGGCATTTAGTCAACATATCACAAACCCCTAGCGGGTCACATAGAATGATTCCCAAAAGCAATACTACCATAGGGGGGCCAGTGCTTCAGAAAAATATTTTTTTGAACGAGCCAATTTCGCTGTAGCATTTTTCAAAATATTATTTGGTGCATAATCATTTCTCTGGCTTCTTCTAGTTTTGATATTTCTGTAAATTTTCCTTGAAACTGCTTGCCAGAGCCTCCCCCTCTTCCATTTAACAGGGTGGCCACTTCCCGGCCAAGCTTTGGAATGTCAGCCTGACTAATTGGGGTAGCGCACAGATTGAAAAAATAGTTGCCGTCTTTTTCTGCGGTAATAAAAAGAAGCCTGTCGTTGGTGGACTCTAGTATTTGCCGGGCTAGTTTTTGCAAAAATGTTGAGTCTTTGTTTTCAAAATGTTCAGATAACAAAACACTCTGCTTGTCTTTGAGCAGTTTTGCGTACACAGTGGCCAGTTCGTCATCGGCGTGGCGTAGTGATCGTTCAAGTTCTTTTTCATGGGAGATACGCTGTTCAACGGCATCTACTAAGCCGTCATCAGGGCGACCTAAAAATGTTCGCAGTTGTTGAAGCCTTTTTTCGTGGGCTTCTAGGCGACTACGGACCCTTTTACCAAAGATAAAAAACAGCCTAGTCCCGCCGCGGATTGATTCTGTGTCTAATAATTTAATAGATTCGAGTTCTGAAGTTGAGGCAAGATGAGTTCCACCGCATGTATTAATATCGAGACCTTCTATCTCTACAAGCCTGACACTGCCACTATGGCCATCCGGCAACCCCCTAGAGCGAACCTTCATATTTCCGTATTCTTCGAGTGAAACCGAAGTAGTAATAACCTTTTTATTCGCTATAATTTCTTCGATAACAGCTTCCTCCAATTCCAGCCGCATTGATGGGCTTATCTGGGGTGTATCAAGTTCTATGTCGCACAAGTCTGGCCCTAAATGAAAAGCAGTTGTTGCCCATCTAAAGCGATCCTGGGCAACGGCTGTTAGTAGATGTTGCCCGGTGTGTTGTTGCATGTTGTCATATCTGCGCCCCCAGTCAAGAATTACAGATGTTTTGCCAAGTTCTATTTTCCTATCTAGGATGTGCAATATTTCATCATTGGCCTGTATCACGTCCAGAACATCAGCCTCGCCGATAGTCCCTCTGTCACCGGGCTGTCCCCCACCCTCTGGAAACAAAATAGTTTCTGATAATACTGCACATGGCTTTCCATTCGATTCAAAGACATCTAATACTTTTGCCTTTATCTCGATGGCGTACGGGTATATTTCATAAACCTTAAGTGTTCTCATAACGATAAGGGTATCACTGGACGGTAATTTTTCCGTTGACCGTTTTTAGAGAAATTTTTTGCAACTGGTTTGGTGTTCCGGGTATCGTGGCTACAACGCTAGTTTTTGTCTCTTTTTTTACTTGAGAATTGGGTGTCTTAATTTCAATAACTCCAACAATGGATTCCGCCGTCACTTGTGATCGCCCATGTAAGTTTTCTATCGTTAGATTACCGCTGATCGATTCTAAGTTGATATCCTTCCCCAAACCAAACAGCATATTTGCTCGGATAGCACCATGAATAGTATTTGCGACTATTCCACCTACTACTTCATCCATCTGGATGGTACCATTAACTGTTTCCAACTTAATAGTTGCAGTATGAGGCGGTGGAGGTGGTGGCTGACCTGGTGGTCTCCTGATTACTATTCTTGGCCTCAAGTTCGCCTTTGATAATGATATAGACCCATTGACGGTAGATGCGTCTATATCTCCAAAGATATTTAGCATTTGAATTCCACCATTGACGGTTTCACATTTAGTTGACCCATTTATATCAGAAATTTTTATCTGACCATTTATGGCCTTCACCCTGATCAAGATTTGCCTTGGTACTGAAATGATCAAGTCGCACTTGACCTTTTTTGGAGGCATCAGTCCTAAAAGGCGACGAGTGCTTATATTTTTTATTACTACTTCTATGCCCGCATTAACTTTTTTGAAATCTATCTCGACAGAATCAGGCTTTTCGCCTTCTATCCGAGCTTCGACAATAATTTGCTCACGCTCCCACCCACTTAACTGTATTGAACCTACTGGGTTTGTGACTATCAAATTTGAGCCGGGTATTAGCGGCGCAGTTCTGCGAATAGTTTTTGTTGGGGTATCACTTCCGCTTACATTGCCACACTCCTTGGCAACTATGGGCGGGGGAACCAAAATGAAAACCGTTAGCAGGGCAAAACATTTCCATAAGACGGAAACCAGTGCGGATGTGGCAATCTTTCGCAACATGATGTTGACCCTGTTTCAATAACGGTTGTCAAAGAAATATCAGAAAAGGTGTTTGCAACAGAGCATCGCAACAAATTCTGATTTGTAAATTATGAATCAATTCCCCAAAATTACAAAGAATTTTCGCTGGGGCTTATATCGTCTCAAAGGCAAATGCAAATAATTTGCCCTAGAACTCATAGAATAAGCAAAATTCCAGCCATCAATAGAGAAAACAATGCCTTGCGACAAAAAATTTTTTCATACACCTGTAGACCCATAGCCCCCTAGCCCTCTCACAGTACTTCCCAAATCGCCTGGGTTTGCTACTAACCTCCAGCTACATTCAGGGGCGGTGGCTATGAGCAACTGGGCAATCCTGTCACCCCTTTTTATTTCAAAGGGTTCCTGTCCGTGGTTGATGAGTAGCACCATGACTTCATTTCTGTAATCTGAATCAATTGTGCCGGGTGAATTTAATACCGTAATCCCGTGCTTTAAGGCAAGCCCTGACCTGGGCCTTATCTGTCCCTCAAATCCTTCTGGTATCGCCATAATCAACCCGGTAGGCAATAGAAAGCGATCGCCGGGGAGTAATACAACCGATTCGTTTTCAGTTATTGCCGCTCGGAGATCCATGCCTGCAGAATGGGGGGTGGCTCTTTCCGGGAGTGGCATTCCCTGCGCATGTTTAAGTTGATGAATACCGATTTCCATCTATGAATCCCAAAACAAAATGACCAACAACCAGCGGAAGTACCTAGATTGAAAGTTTCAATATCTCCCTGATCCTTTCAGCGGTGAGGTTTTTGCTCTCCCCCATTGGCAATAATTTTCTGGCCTGAAACCTGTTTACAATTATTTCCGAAATGTCCTCTCCTGCTCCCAACTTTGACAAATGAGTGGCCAATCCAAGGCTTTCGAAGAATGACTTGGTATTTGCAATTGCCGTTTCGATCATCTTATCTTCATTTTCCTGCGGAATATTCCATACTCGCCTTGCATATTGAATTAGCTTGCCCCGCTTAGAATCCCTCTGCACCCACAACAGGTTTGGCAAAATGACAGCTAGAGTTTGTGCATGGTCTAGGCCAAAGTAGGCGGTTAGCTCATGTCCGATCTGATGAGTCACCCAGTCCTGTGGCACACCGCATCCTATAAGGCCATTCAAGCCCATTGTCGCAGACCACACCAGATTTGCCCTAGAGTTGTAGTCTGTCAAATTCGCTAATGTTTTTGGACCTTCTTCTATCAATGCGCAGAGAATGCTTTCAGAAAATCTGTCTTGAATTGCCGCATCAACAGGGAATGTTAGGTATTGCTCTGTGACATGCACAAAAGTATCTACAATGCCATTGGCAACTTGTTTTGGCGGTAGGCTAAAAGTATGTATTGGGTCGAGAACAGAAAATTTGGGAAAAGCAAAATCATTATGAAAAGCAAGTTTTTCTTTTGTCTCTCGACGTGAGATCACTGCCCCCCTGTTCATCTCAGAGCCGGTTGCGGGTAGGGTAAGTACGCAACCAAAGGGAATTGCTACTGCGGGTTCGCCCTTTTTCTGGATTATTTCCCAAGGGTCGCCCTTATATGGAATGGCAACAGAAATAAATTTTGTGCCGTCTACTACAGAGCCTCCGCCCACTGCTAATAGATAATCGACATTTTCAGCCCTAGCCATTTCGACTGCCTTCATCAGAGTTTCATAGACAGGGTTTGGCTCTATCCCCCAAAACTCGATGAGGTCAATCCCCTTCATTGCGCTAACGACTTCATCATATACGCCATTTTTCCGGATACTCCCCCCACCGCAAGTCAGCAATACTTTAGAGTTTTTGGGTATTTCATTGGAAATCAGTGATGTTTGGCCTCGGCCAAAAAGGATTTTAACTGGATTCTGAAAAATGAAATTGTCCATTGTGGTTCTCCTGTTATAGATTGACACTAATACCGAGTAGCGTTCAACAGGTTGAACGCAAAAAACGCCATATAGCAACACTACTTTGGGTAGTTCATAATTGCCACGGCTTTTTGTGTGTACGGTATGTGTCCCAGGACACAAGTGGCCTGTGGCCAAAAGCTGACTATAAACTTGCTGGAATTTACACTGAATTACTATAAGTTGAATTGCTATAATGAACGTAGCTCAGCAACCAGACAAACAGCAATAGAAATGCCAAATTGCAAGAAAGGGCAACGTGACTGCCTTGTATATCCGAGCACAGCGAAGGATACCGAGAAAATAAAGCCGGACACGGCTTTGATGTGGACGGCGACATGGAGGCATAGTCGTAACAACGGATTTTGCAATTACCTCCTACAGAACTGGGTATTACGAACAACAAAAAATGTTATTTCTGTCTACTTGTGATATGCGCTTGTAGAAGTACCGCCGCCGCCGCCGAATCGAGATTTTTATCTTTACCTTTATGTTTTTTTCCGCTCAGAGAGAGAAGCCTTTTGGCCTCGCAACTTGTAAGATGTTCATTTACAAATTCCACATTCAGGCCAGTACGCTGTGCCAGTGCAAGCCCAAATTTCCTCGCATGTGGAGCTGTAGCAGATTCGTTACCGTCCTTATGCAAGGGTAGCCCTACCAATATCGCCTGTACATTTTCCGCAACTACCAATTCTGCAAGTTTTTGTAAGGTCGCCTCGCCTTCCATAGGCCATATCCCGTATGGGCTAGAGATAATCTCCAATTCATCACAAAATGCAATCCCAATTTTTTTTGTCCCGTGGTCAATTGCCATCCAGCGCATACTGTACTCCGCACATATTCTAGCCACCTGTCACTAGCCGCTCCAATGTAATATCCCATGGTTGCACATTGATACAGCACCCTACTCCCACACTTCAACTTCCAATTCGAGCTTACAACTATGCACATCATAAACTTTAGATTTAACAATTTGGATCAACTCCCAGAAATCCCTAGAAGTGGCTTCACCCGTGTTCAATAGGAAATTTGCATGAACATCGCTCACCACAGCACTTCCAACACGCAACCCCTTTAGCCCTGCACTTTCGATTAGCTGGCCTGCACTTTTGGAGGGAGGGTTCCTAAAAATACAGCCCGCACTTCGCCCCGACGGTTGATGCTTTTTTCGCTTGGCCTGAAAGGCTTCCATAGTGCTAATAATGGCTTCTCTCTCGCCCTTATGTAAAGCAAAGGTTGCGCTGATGGCCACACCGCCTTCGCAAAGGAAACTGGAGCGATAAGTGAAGTCTTCGCATTCAACTTTTTTTTCGACAAGCTCTCCATCACTAGTTACAAACCTGACTGTATTCAATACCTTGCCCCAGTCGCAACCATTTGCTCCTGCATTCATGCGGATTGCTCCACCAAAGCTACCAGGTATTCCACTCGCCCACTCTAGGCCAGATAAACCCATTTCTGCGACATCGCGGGAAAGTGATAAATGCCTGCAACTGGCGGACGCAAACACATCCTTGCCAGTGACGTGCAGTTTTTTTGGCAGGTTGAGACGTAAAACTGGCACTTTGACATCAGACAGCACCAATAAGTTGGAGCCACCACCAAGCACTTTGTATTCTAAACTATTGGTTCTACATACTTTAATAAAGCATTGAACATCATTTTCAGTTTCTGGCTCAATCAACCACCTACATATCCCCCCCATCCCAAGAGTGGTCAACTGGGAAAATGGCACATTCTGTCTGTGTGGAATCGACAGTAGCTCGGCTGGTAGTTCCATAGTCTACTGCTACTATAGCATCATTTTTCTAGCAACTAGTTTCTACCAACTAGAAACTTATAATGATATAATCGCCTCCATGCTTTCGTTGTCGAAAAAGCCTCCCAGAAAAAAATGGATTCCATTGGTCAGGTTTGGCACTGTCCTGATCCTCGTTTTAGTGGCTGGATGGGGTGCAATAGAGCTTGGGCAACGATACTTTGGCATTCAGATGCTAAGAATTGAACACGTTGATATATCTGGATGTAAACAGGATAGGCTCTTTGAGGTTCAGAAAATTGCAGATGAATTATGCAAAGGAAAACAGCTGTTTTTGTTTGATGCAGACCAGCTACAGACAAAGATCGAGTCACTACGCTGGGTAATGGCAGTGCTGATCAGACGAGTACCGCCCGACCGCATTAGCATTGTGATTGAGGAACGGCAACCTTTGCTGATGCTCGTCAGACCTAAAGGGGTACTACTCATGTCTGAGGATGGCATCATCATGGATAGAGTTAGCCAATCAAACATCTCACCTGTGCCCGTGGTGGCAGACACGCCAAGCCAAGAAGAGGAAATTCTAATCAAGCTTGTTCAAGTAGCAAGAGCACTAAAAGCACAACAACCAGATTTTTACGCAAGGTTGACTGAATTGCGTTGGGCAAACCAAGGTTTGAGCAGTGGACCGACTGTATTTTTGGATGGTGTGCCACCCCCAATTTATCTATCGAAGCTAGAACCTGCAAAAAATATCCCCAGCTTTCAGGCACTCTTTCTGCAGATGTATGTAAATAGACCTGATTTGAGCAATGTTCACTATTTTGACCTCCGCTGGGAAAACAAGGCCGCTGTTAGGGAATTGCCGGACAACGTAAATCCCCGGCTACAGAGGCATTGATCTTGTATAACCGCTAGTGGGTGGAATAAATATTTCTGCGCCTCCCCGCGCAACCTTTTCTTCTAGTAACTTGTAACTCGAAATGTTACAATTACGGCGTGTCGATGATTTATCTCAACAACGTCGTTAAACGGTACGGGCGTATACAGTACGGCCTAAACGAGGCTACTTTTCAGATTTATCCTGGCGAGTTTGTCTTCTTAACAGGGCCTAGTGGAGCAGGAAAAACAACGCTACTGAGGCTTTTGTTCAGAGAGGAAATCGCTACTTCGGGTGAAGTAAAAGTAGCAGGTCATAGATTAAACAAAATGCCTGCCAAGGAAATTCCCCTGCTACGGCGCAAGCTGGGAGTAGTGTTTCAGGACTTCAAACTCATTCAGGACATGACAGTCTTTGAAAATGTGGCCTTCGTGCTAAAAATTCATGGAGTAAGCTATAACGAACAAAGACAGAGGGCTTGGAGAACGCTAAAAATGGTAGGACTCCAGCACAGATTAAGTAGCTATCCAAAGCAACTCTCTGGTGGAGAACAACAAAGAGTTTCGATTGCCAGGGCACTAGTAAACGACCCGTTAGTACTCCTAGCTGATGAACCAACAGGAAACCTCGATCCTGACCTGTCACAAGAAATAATGTCACTTTTTGAACGAATCAATCGCCAAGGTACAACAGTTTTTGTGGCTACCCACGATCGGAGTTTGCTTAACCAAATGAGGAAGCGGGTAATCGGTTTGGAAAATGGAAAATTGACTATGGACGAACCCGCCCCTGTCATTACCCCTATTTCAATATCTACGGCCAGTTTTACTCCTACAGTGAATGTTGGAACAACGGTATAGTGGGATGGTGGCTCAAAGCTACTTTATCTTCTAGCAACTAGTAACTGGTAATGATATAATGCTCACCGTACGGTATAAATCTTTACACCAAGGAGTATATATGTCTCAAGTCACCCTTTCTGCAAGTGGTCGCTTTGAACTGCAACCTGCACCCCCAGTACCGGAAAATGACAGGACAGCTAAATTGCAAAACCCTGGTTTTGGGCGGTACCACACAGAAAACATGGTTGTAATTCACTACAAGGATGGACAATGGGGCAAGGGTTCGCTGGAACCATACAGAGATATCCCAATCGACCCGGCTGGTTCCGTACTACACTATGGGCAGGCAATTTTTGAAGGTTTTAAGGCATACCATCAACCTGATGGTAGCATTGCAACTTTCCGTCCGGAAGCCAATGCAAATAGGTTTAACGACTCGGCTAGACGGCTGGCTATGCCCGAACTTCCAGTTGAAATCTTTTTAGAAGCCGCTGAGCTATTAATCTCACAGGATCGGCTATGGGTTCCAAAAAATATTGGCGAAAGCCTATACATGCGTCCATTTATGATTGGCACTGAGGCGGCATTAGGGGTTAGGCCATCCACTGAATATATGTTTATTCTGATAGCCTCACCTGCCGGCCCATACTTTCCGCAGGGGGTAAAGCCTGTAGCTGTCTGGATTTCCGAAGACTACGTACGCGCATCCCCTGGAGGCACCGGCTCTGCCAAGTGCGCCGGAAACTATGCCGCCAGCCTGATTGCTCAGCATCAAGCCAAAGACAAGGGGTGCGACCAAGTGGTCTGGATTGATGCAGTGCATCGCAAATATGTTGAAGAAATGGGTGGGATGAATATTTTCTTTGTCTATGAAGAAAATGGCAAAACCATAGTCGTAACACCTGCCCTTACCGGAACGTTGTTGCCGGGGATAACTCGCCTAAGCCTACTTGAAGTTGCCAAGGAACTTGGATATGGTGCTGAAGAGCGCAAAATTTCGATAGATGACTGGGACAAAGATTTGAAAGAGGGGCGAATGACAGAAGTCTTTGCGTGTGGCACCGCCGCGGTTATTACTCCCATCGGGACAGTAAAATCTACAAGGGGAGAATGGCGCATCAAAGATGGTCAAACAGGGGCGGTGACTTCCAAATTACGCGAAACACTACTTGGCATACAGCATGGACTCCTCCCTGACACCCACGGCTGGCTACATAAGGTTATTTAGTGGCCTTAATTAGTGGCTAATGGTTAGTGTTGGTTGATGCGGCGCAAGCCACGTCATTATTTCTTCTGGCCGCTGGACACTCGTCACCGACCGCTCCAATGTGCAATAGCATGATTGCACATTGGTATCAGGTATCCATAGATTCATGTAGCTAGTGTGCTTACACTAGGTTGCTCCCTTAAGGTGCAACTTGGTATTACTTTCCCTTGCCTAAATGTTGCAGGAAGAAGGCCTCATATTTTTTGTGCTGACCTCTGGTTTTAACTGCACCACCCATGCCATGTTCGCCGTCTGGGTCGAGGAATAGGTCAACTATAGATTCTTTACCACTCTCTAGCAGGGCACGGTATACGTTTACTGTATCTTGATAGAGGACGTTGGGATCGACCATGCCGTGAACCAACAGCAATGGCTTTCTTAAATTTTTTGCCATTGGAAGGAGGCTGTACTTACGGAGTACAGGCTTGGATCGGTCGACTTGGCCGATGGTGCGTCCGGAATACCAGCTATTGTAATTTTCCCATTCTGTTGGGCCTGCACCTGCAATGCCACATGCAAATAAATCTGGCTTTGAGTACATGGTGTACTGAGTTTGGAATCCGCCAAAGCTCCAACCTGTAAGGCCAACCCTATTGGTATCTACTCCAAAGTCCTTTTTCATTTCTTTCATCAGGTCTTCTAGGTCTTCAGTCTGGGGTTGACCAGCATTTTCCCAATTGGCTCCTGCAAATCTGCGACCATAGTTAGATTGTCCCCTTGGGTCAATGGTAACAGTTACATATCCATGTTTGGCGGCCATATACATCCCAAACATATAGCCTGTGCCTTGGAAGCTATCTAGTTCGACGCTGTGTCTGTCGCCTAATGGGCCACCATAGATATAGACTATGGATGGACGCTTGTCTGTTTTTTTCCAACCCTTGGGTTTAAATACATAGCCTTCGATGTTATCGCCGTGTCGGTTTTGGAAAGTGAAGCGTGTAGGTGGTAGGATATGAATCCGGTTCCACTCTGGGTCATAGCTCTCTGTCAATACCTTTGAATCTTGAGTGGCTACGTTGATGACATGCAGTTCGTTTCTCTTTAGCCAATTGCCTGAGTTCATTGCTACCATAGTTCCATTTTCGGCTACTGTAGATGAGCGGTGGAAGTCATCTTTGTTGCCGATGAGCTTCATGGAGCCACTTGTCATTTCTACTTGGAAGACGTGCATTGCGGCTGGTTCATTTTTGTTAGCAAGCAAAAACATGTACTTGCTATCAGGGGTAAATCCCAAAATCGTATGCGCTTCAAAGTTACCGCTTACTACTGGTTTAATCGACTTGGTTGTTACATCCATCGCCCATGGCTGACGGAAACCTGTAACATCATCAAGCACCACTACCAGGGTTTTGCCGTCTGGTGTAAACCTTGGAGCCAATGAAGTGACTACCTCGTGGCCAACGTCGCCCTTGCGCTCTATTACCACTTCTGGTTCTTCTGCGTTATTGCTATCGCCCATGTATACTCTCAGAAGTTCTTTTTCCCTCTCCCAAGTGGCAAAGGTATATTTACTGCCATCCTTGGTGAAGGCCACTGGCGTTCTTTCAAACCAGACATCTCCTCCTTCAAAAGTAATTACTGGAGCTGGAGTGCGGGTGGGGTTTTCGTCTACCTTGCGGATGAAAATTGCTGTTGATTGAGTTCGCAATCTGTCATCGGATACTTCGCGCTGTACCGACCTAGCTTCTGCAAAACGGCCGGTGTAGTGCATTATCTGGACTTGTCTTCCACCGCGAACTTGCCCTTGCCCTTGTTGTTGCTGTTGTTGCTGTCCTCCACCTCTGCCTCCCGTAGTGGAACCTGTCGCTGGAGTTTCTTGCAACACTGCGCCTATGGCCATCCATTTGCCATCTTCGGAGAGGGTCGTATTTTGTATGCTATATCTTTTTTCGGCATCGTCTGCAAAAACCAACGCGCGATTAATCTGCACTTGCCGGCCACTGTTGAAGTCAACCTTGAAAATATTTGATCCATCCTGAAAGAGATAGCCGTCGTCGTTTGGCGTATAGCCTATCATTCGCTCAGTTTTGTCTGTGTTGGTGAGGCGTTCAATTTTGCCATTGCCGACTGTATATCTAAATAGGTCGCCGCGGTATGTAAAAATCAATTCGTCATTTTTGTTTGCCCAGCTAATACCTGAAATGCCGGGGTATAAATCATTTGGTCTGACGTTATCTTTTTCTTGCTTTTTCTTTAATTCGTCGCGCCATTCCCAGAGTTCTTTTTCTTTTTCCTGCTGGGCCTGCCTTCCGCCTGCACCTTGGCCTCTTCGGGCATTAGTAGCCTCTGGCGCGCCTTCGCCCTCATCTTGTTTCTTCTCTGCTTCGGCTTTTTGCTTTTCTTCCTCAGCCTTTGCTTTCTTGATGGCCTCTTCCTTCTTTAACTCTTCGATAGCGGCCATGTCCCACTTATCCAAGTCGATGTTTTTTCCCAACAGGTAGGCGGCCTGAGCGTCTACCTTTTCTTGGGCAAGTTCAATTTGCTTGTCCCTATCTGCGGCCTTTTTAATAAAGCGTTCAATCGTCTCTGGTGCCTCATAAGCCTTCATAATCTCAAGCGAAGTGATACGTTTTGCTTGACCATTTTGGGAATCATATATGTAGAGGTCGGCTCCAACTTCACCATAGGGGTTCCATAAATAGGCAAGATACCGCCCTTGATGGCTAAAGGATGTCCCTCTGGCTTGCTGACCGGAATATGACCTGCCACGGAAAAGTTTTTCCATCGTGAGGTCTTCAGCCCGCAGTGGCTGTATCTGAGTCGTCGCCGCTTTCTGCTCAATCTGCGAGGATGGCAGTCCTACCAAGCAGGCCGCAAGTCCATAAACCAACCACTGAGATGTCATGTTTACTCCTTTCCCTTGGGGAAATAAATATCGCTAATAAAAATATTTTACTCCAGTCTGCAAAAGCTATGGCGAAATATTAATTTTGTAACTTGTTAGTTTTTAGCTCTGATCAATTTGCCTCCAGCCTCATCAACATTTCATTTGCCCGCGCAAAATCCGGGTAATAATTTAGGCACTCTCTCAATAGGGATTTTGCAGTTGCTATGTCGTACTGTATTTCCCTAGTCTCAGCAAGGCGTAATAGGGCTTCCCTATTGCGAGGATCTATTTTCAGCACTCGCCTCCAATGTTGCTCACTTCGTATGCTCTCTCCAAGCTCTAGGCATGCCATCCCTGCAGAAATCACATACGGTATATTAAATGGATCCATCCATGCGGCTCGCTCCAGGTCTTCTCTGCCCTGAACTTCGTTGGCCATTTTTTTGTTGGCCAAACCTTTGATGTGCCAGTAAACAGCTTTTTCCCTAGCTTCATCTCCCATAGAATCCAAATGCGGTAATAGTGCCTCCCAGGCCCCCATCCCTGCCATAGCCTCAGATTGCATTAGTACAAAGTCTGTATTATTTGGATGAGTTTCTAGTAGTTCAGAAATCTTTTTATAGGCTTCCTCGAACAACCTCTTGGAGAGCAATATCCGCGCTTTTAGGTCTGGGCGATAATCTTCTAATATTGAATCAGGCACCTTAGCTAACTGCTTCCATGCGGCGTCTGTATTGCCTTCTACCCAGTAGAAATATTCCGACCTAGCTAGATGAAATTCCCACCTCTCGGTTATTGCACACTGGCTGGAGATATATCTGGAGGCATGTTCGAGTGATCTGTTGGCGGTTGAACCATCCCCCCTAGCCATCGCTATTTTAAATGTCTCCATCCAGAGCCTGTAGGAAGCTGGATGCACCTTTATTGCGCTGTCGACTGTAGCCCATGCACAACTCAAATCACCCAATTGTCCCCAAGTGCGAGCTTCTACTACCCATAGTTCCACCGGGCGAAAAGCAGGTGGTAGAGCACCACAGAGAGCCAAAACTGAGCCATAGCGACGTTCTTTGGATAAGTATTGGGCAAGGCGAGTGCGGCTCCAAGGTAAGCGTGGGTCGCTATGTCTGTGGGTCAGCAGATTCATGCTCCGCTCTAAGACAGCTCTGGCTTCTGGCCCTGAGATGGGCGGTTTTGACCCTGATTGATTGTATTCCAGACGTTCTAATGCCTTTGCCATGCATGTATCTAAAAATTGGGCGTCGTCTGAGGCAACAGATAGGCATTCCAGCAATAGCCTCCAACCCATAGAATCTATTTCTGCATTTTTTGAGTCGAAAGCCTTTTCTGCCTTGTGCCAGCATATTTCTGTGTCTAGGGGTATCAGGAAGGCTATCGCCGAGCTAGGCCAACTCCAATTAAATCTTTTCAAAAGATAACAGACGTTGACTGGCCAACGGAGCCACCATGGCCTCTTTACTGCATGGGCAGAGCGAGCTTCAAATGCGGCATGGTTACGTTGTCCATTGGCAAAATATGCCCATGACCTGAGCATCATTCCCCTATAGCCAATTACTCCATTTGCCGAAGACAATGGTTTTGATGCCTCCAGCACTACTGAAATCGGTATTCCCTGTGCCCAAAGTTTTTCGACTTTCATTAGCAGTGGCAGTAATACCCAGTTTTGATGAGCAAGTAGCAACAGTTTTATTGCCACAAGGCCCAACAAAAACCAACCTAACATCCAAACTCTATCACTCCACTCTCCCGCAAACCACATTCCGCCAACAAGCACTAGCACCATCAAAAAGATCCCGACAACCCATCGTCTTCTCTTCCATAGATAGTCTTCAAATTGTTGCATGGGATTTTTTGGCCTTGGTTAGCAGTGATTAGCGACAGTGGCGGAGATACCTGTTGTCTTAAAGTATCTCGCCACTAGTCACTTAAGGGCGCAATAGTAAAATGACAATACCAGCATCTAATCTTTGTTTACTGGTGCTTCCGCCGCTTCTGGTTTTACCGGGTTCATTACATATTTATCTAACCAAGCCGCCCATCTAGCCCAAAGGTCTAGCACTGTTTCTTTTGAAGCAGGGCCGTGGTCTTCCAAAGGATACATATATAGCGATGTGGCCTTGCCTAATCCTGAAAGCGCGTGGTATAGGCGCGTCGAATTTATTGGGTCTGTGCCGACATTTTGGTCAAACAATCCATGGTACATCAGTAGAGCACCGGTCATGTTGTTGGCGTACAGGAATGGTGACATAGAGAGATATACATCTCTGGCCTCCCATAAATCCCTGCGCTCAGACTGGAATCCCAGGGGGGTCAGGGTTCTGTTATAGGCACCGTCGCCAGCGATGCCGGCTTTGAAAAATGGTGTCTGCACCATTGCGTTGACTGTAGAGAATGCCCCATAGCTATGTCCACCAATGGCAAGTTTTGTTCGGTCGATGATCTTTCTAGCATCTAAGTCATCAATTATTGCTGAGAGCGTGTTGCGAAGGTCGTGTGGATAGTTATTATTCATCTGTCCGGTAGGCCCAACGATTGGAACATCAGGCTCTATCACTGCATAGCCCAGTCGAACAAAAAATTGTTTAGCACTTGCACCATAGTTCGTAAACTCGTTTTTGTTATATGTCCTAAGAGTGCGGTCATAGTCTTCCTGGGTGGCATATTCGGAAGGATAGAACCAGAAAAATGCAGGTAGTTTTGTCCCCTCGACATAATTTTCTGGCAGAGTGACGTTTACGCGGAATTTAAATCCATCAGCCCTTTCAACCATGATTCTTTGTTTTTGCGAACGGGTCATGTCAGGAAATAAATCTCTGTTATGGGTAAGCTGAACTCTCTTGTTTCCATCAATTCTGTAAAACTGAGTTACCTCTCTAGGAGTGCTGTGCGCAATAATGTAGGTGCCATTCTCCGGGTCGATGGCAGAGGCTATACGCTCTGAAACCCCATTGTTGTCACCCTCAAATATTCGGGTCTTTTCGCCTGTCTTTATTTCTACCTTGTCAATGAAGGGCTTTGGGCCAACTTCTACAGGGTTCTTGTCGTATGCCGTGCCAGAAAAGAATACTGACGTGCCATCGGCAGACAATAGAACAGGGCCAGAGCCACCTCCGCCCCTCGCACCGGCTCGTGCCCCTGCTGGAGCTCCTCCTCTAGTTCTCGTACCCAGCATAGTGCCAGGAGCGGCATATATGTCATTATTTCGGTAGCGGGCAATCGTATATTTCTTTGAAGGTTCTTCTAAATAGACAGCTATCTCGGAGGTATCCTGCCCAGCCCTCTCAGAAAAAAAGACGATATTCATTTCTGGTGAAAACCTGTGACCAGACATGCGCGTGGCCTGTTCATATATCACTTTGACATCATCATCACCAAAGGGCGGTAACCACTGCTTTACCTTATCTCTACGAGCTGAAGCCCCTCCCTCGCCACGGCCAGCACCTCTTGCCCCTTGGGGAGGAGTGGGTTGTGGAGTGGTATCTGTGTTTGTATTCGTAGCATTGGCACTATCACCTCTTCCGCCCTCAGAGGCAGTCGGTGGTGGGTCTTGTTCCAAAAAAGTAAGGCCTTGTCCATCATGTCGCCATGACAACTCTCTTCGTCCCTGCTGGTTTGCGCCTCCTCCGGGGCCTGGCGTATCATCTGTATTTGTGCCACCTCCGCTGGCAACACCTAAATTTAATGGTGT
The DNA here is from genome assembly GCA_009783055.1 of Holophagaceae bacterium. Classification (GTDB taxonomy): domain Bacteria; phylum Acidobacteriota; class Holophagae; order Holophagales; family Holophagaceae; genus WRHW01. Next base: position 20,019 of record WRHW01000007.1, on the reverse strand, counting down.
TTCATTTAGCTTTTTCAATACGCTACCGTCAGCTCCCCAAATTTCTTCCAGCGACCCAAAATTGCCGTAGGGCACAGAATAGGAAAAAGGCTTGACGACAGTAGTTGCTACCAAGTACTTTCCATCAGGAGATGGATTAAGAGACCTGACCATTTTTGGCGCACCAATTTTTCGAACAGCTTTGGTAGCCACATCAATTGCGGCAACTTGACCGGTAGTGTGCCATTCAAATAGCTTCTGCTCATGTGGAGTAGACATCAGGCTGGCATAGGTTCGCAACCGCCTTTTCTGTAAGTCTTCGGCCAGTTTAACTACAGGCCCAGTTGCTACCAATGGTTCAACAGGCATGGCCGTCCTGTTTTCCGGCACGAGCACCGTTATTATCTGCTTACCATCTGCTGTAAACTCAATCCCTGTGACGAGTGTCGCCAATACAGGCTTTGTTGTCAGTTGTCTAGCTTTGGCTGTGGCAGTATCAGCAATCCAAATATGGGTTGCATCGTCTGTGTGGACAAAAAATGCCACGCTATTTCCGTCCGGCGACCATGTGGTGTTTGTAATGCGCCCACCGGAAGGCAGTTGCACACTCTTTTTGGTACCGTTTTCTGCAGAGATAAATTGGAGTGCCACACTTGAACGAATAGTCAAAGCCCTGCTACGGTTTGCCTTATAGTCGACAAATAGACCCCCCAGTTCGTGGAAGGGCTTGGACATCACAGCCATAGACACTAGTCCATCCCCGCTCTCAACAAAGTACCAAGCTCTGTTTGGACTCAGAGAGGCCAAAGAAATATTTTCGTGTCTGGGTGCAAGCACTGCCTCTGCAAGTGCTGGCGGGGGCACTGCATAGCCTTCCTGTTGTATGATTGCATCAGCCGGGTGTGGAGGTAGCTTGGGTTTGGCAGGTGTCTGCCCTGGGGTTTGGATAGGTGTCTGGGCTGTAGCATAGAGTGCTGATAGCAGACCAGTGCAGATTAAGTTCCGTAACAAAAACTTGGTGCTGTGTTCTTTCATTTTGACTCCATAGAAGTGGTTGATGTTGGAAATGCGTATAGCTAGGACTTGAACTACATTCAGGATATGGAGGGCAAAAAGAAAAGCCCCCGAAAGAGATAGCAAAAAAATGCTTAGACTATTACAAAGGCAGGTAACATTCAGAATGGAATATCATCATCAAATCCGCCCGAAGGTGGCGGTGGCATGGAGTCTTCGTAATCCTGCCCAACAGGGGTGGATGACCTTTCATAGCTACCTCCAGCTTGGCGAGAGGCTTCATCCATACGACCCAACATTACAAAATTATCACAACGGATGCTTGTAAATTTTTTCTTGTAGCCATCAGGGTCTTTGGGGTCTTTGTATTCCTGATACTGAATGCGACCCTCTACCATCACCTGCTTGCCCTTTCGCAGATATTTCTCTGCGATTTCTGCCAACTTGCCCCAGGCAACAATATTGTGCCATTCGGTATTTTCCCTTTTCTCCCCCCCAGGGGTGCGCCAAGTCTCAGTGGTAGCGATGCTAAACTTTGCCAAGAGTTGACCAGATGTAGTCATCTTTACTTCAGGGTCTTTGCCCAAGTTGCCAATGAGTATTACTTTATTGAGGGATCCTGACATAATTTACCTCCCATTCCAAAAAAAGCGATTGATCGCCAAAATCCATTTTTTTAGAATAAATTAACCTTTGATAGATTGATAGCATTACAATTGGGTTTTGAAAAAAACGATAAATCATCAAAATCCGTTTTTTTCCAAAAAAGCGACAAATCGCCAAAATTCGTTTTTTTTGAAAAAAATTCCATTTGACAGATTAGGGGCACTAAAACGTAACATTTGAAAGGAAGATAGGCACAAATGAAACTGTTGGTGACATGCAGGGATAAAGAAAGTTTTTTCAGGACTTATGTTCCTGCAATTCGTTTTGGAGGATGGGAGGACACAATTGAAGTGTTGACTCCTGGAGATTTATTGCAATCATGGGAGGGCATATCTGGCCTGTTACTATCCGGCGGGGCAGATATTCACCCTCGAAATTGGGATGTTAATGAGCCACTGCACTCTAAAGCAGAGGTTGATGAAGAGCGGGATTCCCTTGAAAAACCTTTGATTGTTGGAGCTTGGGAAAGAAAATTACCCATTTTGGGCATCTGTAGGGGGGAGCAAATACTCAACGTAGCCCTTGGGGGTAGCTTGATTCAGGACATACCCGAACATTTTGGCTGTAGCCCGGAACTACATACGTTTGGAGATAACAAAACGCCAGCTTTGAGACATTTTGTGCGAATTGAATCCGATAGTCGCTTGGAAAAGACGTTGCAGAAGTCTGTTGTAAATGTAAATAGTAGGCATCATCAGGCAGTAGCTCGCGTAGCCCCGCCGCTAAGGTCAGTTGCCTGGCATGACGAAACCCAGCTTGATGGACACCCATTGATCGAGGCAGTCGAAGCCATAGACCCTAGCAGATGGGTGCTGGGAGTACAGTGGCACCCAGAAAATTTAGTGACACTAGAAGGCAATGCTGGTATGGCGGCAAGGGAGCTATTCAGGGCTTTCGCGATCGAGCTGAAAAAGCTGTAGGGGAACCTGAAGTGAGAATAGTACTAGCTCTAACAATAGTTTTCTCACTTGCAGGGTGCGTTCACTATTCTCAAATCCCCCGTGAAGCCCCAATAAAGAACGAAGTACCAATGAAGTTATATCCCTTTCCAGAATCTAATTGGTACATGTACTTAAGTGGGCAATACGGGCTATGGGATGATAAAGTAAGAACATTTGATAGAGAGGGATTTAGACTGAGAGTTCGCCTTGAAGGAATGGAAGATGATAAAAATATTGCAAGACGGGCTACTGAATGGTCGCGGCTGAGAAAGGCGTTTCTGCCATATAGACACAGTAGCCGTGAAATACAGGTTATTACTGACCTGGGGATTAGTAATAAATTTATAGCAGAATATACCGATTTTTGTATCGCGCGCCCACAGTGGAAGGACGAGGAGTATCTGGAATATTACAGCAAATCAAAGAGTATTCGTGCCCCCTATGCACTGGTTAAGGGGCAACCAATCGGTATCAGGTTATTTGACCTAGGACAATCAAAACCTTTTTTAGAGCTTAGGTATGACGACCCAGGAGAGCCACCCAAACTTTGGATTAGAGAAGAAGAGTCCATTCCAACCTGGGTTGTAGCTAAAACCAATAAGAAAACCGGAAAGTCTATACATAAAAAAACAAAACAGGAGGGGTTTCGCGCAGGTATCTCACATGGTAACTTCGATATCTATGATCCACACGTCAGCTATGATGGCGGTTCTACTTGGTCGAGATGTAGTACACATACAAATACATTTTCGCAGGAGGTTCTGGTAGCATGCCCCAACCCAATAATAAGAATAATTGTTCACTATCGATTGCGACGCTACATTAAGTATTACACTTACAAAATAGGTTTCAGTGACCAGCCGGGTGGCCAATACGAACCAACAACAATTTCTGAAAGTAGCCAGAATAATTTTTAGATAGGAAACCAAAATGAAAAAACCACTCCCTCTTTTCCTCAATATTTTTGCATCATTGGCAATCGTTGCTATTGTATTTATCCTAGTGATTTTTAGAGCATCCAGACCAAAAATTGACAAGACTACAATCGAGGCTACCCAGAGGACTGTAGCCGACTGGATGCTGGAGCACCGCCGGGAAACTCCTGGCGGCAGGGGTTCTGACAATACATGGACAATCGGAGCTTGGTATGTCGGTATGTTTAGTCTCTATGAGCAGACAGGCGACCATCGCTACCTAGAGCCACTAATGGCAATGGAAAACACGGTTGGTTGGAAACTTGGCAAAAGGCCATTTTTTGGTGATGACCAAGTAATTGCTCAGGTCTATTGCGACCTCTATCGCACAGTCAAGCAAGACCCCAGTATTATAGCCCATACAATTGAAGTTGTAGACCAACAGATGGCAATTCCGGACCCAGGACTAGGGGCACATACTTCTGCCCTCTTTGAAAAGGGGGCCTGGTCGTGGTGTGACGGCCTCTTTATGGCTCCACCAATGTGGGCGCGACTGGCTCTGGTGACTGGTGATAGAAAATATTTGGACGCTATGGACGACAAATATTGGAAATCATACGATTTTTTATATGACAAGGAAGAAAAATTATTTTATCGAGACTCCAGTTACTTTGAACAGCGGGAACAAAATGGCCAAAAGGTGTTTTGGAGCCGTGGCAATGGCTGGGTGATGGGTGGTCTGGCGAGACTGCTGGATGTTCTGCCTGGCGATTATCCTACAAGAAATAAGTACCAAGCCCTCTTTGTCGAAATGGCAGAACGCATAAGGGGGTTACAACAAGCTGATGGACTTTGGAGGCCAAGTCTGCTAGACCCCGAATCATACCCCACAGGAGAAACTAGTGGCACTGCCTTTTTTACCTACGCTCTTGCTTGGGGGGTCAACAATAATTTATTGAAAGCTCAAGATTACAAACCAGCTATTACCCGTGCATGGCTGGCCTTGATCAATAGTATCCAGCCTGATGGCAGATTGGGATGGGCACAGCCCATAGGCCAAGACCCCAAACTGGTAAAAGCAGAAGATACTGAGGTGTATGCAGTTGGAGCATTTCTCTTGGCTGGGCGAGAGATTTTGAATATGAAGTAGGGGTATGAATCTAATCGCACCCACAGCCTTTAAGGGCACCTTGTCGCCCCTGAAGGTCGCACAACTATTGGCAGATGATGGGGATAGGGTACTACCAATGAGCGATGGAGGCGATGGGTTTATTGAATGTCTACACTGCGGACTGGGTGGCAAAATTATAGAGCTGACAGCCTCCGATCCATACGGGCGCAACAGGTCAGTCTCGGTGCTCCAATTGCCTGATGGAACAATGGCGGTTGAAAGTGCTTTGGTAATCGGCATGGCCGGACTGGAAAAACTCGATCCGCTGATTGCAGAAAGCAGAGGACTGGGTGAACTGCTGGCACAATTGCAATCTGCACCAAGGTTATTGATCGGACTAGGAGGCAGTGCCACAGTGGACGGAGGCATGGGCTGGCCTAGCCTTGATTTGCCCCCTACAACAGTTTTCTGTGATGTTAGAACTGACCTGAAAGACGCAGTAGCCAAATTTGCACCGCAAAAGGGGGCTACGACAAGAGACCTGCCGGTATTGCAAAAACGCCTCATGGGGCTAAACCTCCCAACAGGCCATCACACTGGCTCCGCAGGAGGGTTGGGCGCAAAGCTCAAGTCCCTTGGAGCAGAACTAGTAGATGGAGGGACGGCCATGATGGAATTACTGGACTTTGATAAAGCATGTATGCCCTGCGATGTGGTAATTACTGGGGAAGGCAGGCTGGACAGGACAAGCCTAGAGGGTAAGTTACCAATCATAGTAGCCAAACGTGCCAGACATTTGGGCAAAACAGTTATTGGCCACTTTGGTTCCAAGGGCAAAGGCTGGGAAGATGCAATGTCTTTTTTTGACGAGGTGAGGTTTGAAAATAATTAGCCGTGTGTGGCAAGTGACCATTGAAACTAAATTTTTTAAAAAGAGAGGTAATTTCATCATAGAATAATATCAAGCACATGCACTACGGAGGCTACAAGTGGACAGTGAGCGAAGTAAAATTATTTTAGTAGATGACATAAAAGCCAACCTCGACCAAGGTCGAAATATGCTCAAGACCTTTTACGAGGTCTATCCTGCAATATCAGCGGCCAAACTGTTTGAGTTGCTCGATAATTTTTTGCCCGACCTGATTCTCTTGGATATAGAAATGCCCGAGATGAATGGTTACGAAGCTATCAAAAAACTAAAGAGCGACGATCGATTTGCTGATATTCCAGTAATATTTCTTACAGCAAAAACTGATTCAGAAAGTGAACTAAAGGGCTTCGACCTAGGGGCAATGGACTATGTATCTAAGCCCTTTTCTGCCCCACTCCTCCTAAAGCGCATCGAAAAAGAACTCCTGATATTACGTCAAAAAAGAGAGCTACTAAGGGCGAAGGAATACTTAGAGGGCTATACCGACATGTTGTCAGCAGAAGTTATCAAAAAAACCGAAGAGATAGTCGACCTGCAAAATGCAGTACTGAGTACTGTAGCCGACATGGTGGAATTTAGGGATAAACTCACAGGCGGGCACAACTACCGCACAAGGCTTTATCTCAAGGCCCTGATGGAAGAAATGAAAAAAGAAGGAATTTATGGTGATGTAATCGCTGATTGGGATCAAGCTACCTTCCTATACTCCGCACAACTTCATGACGTAGGTAAAATTGCAATTTCCGACCTCATATTAAATAAGCAGGGAAAGCTTACTCCTGAAGAATTTGAAATAATTAAAACCCATGTCACGGCAGGAATTGATGCCATAGAAAAAATAATGAGCTCCCTAAGCAGTAGCAGTAAGTTTTTAGTACATACCCTAGCGATAGTAGGAACCCATCACGAAAAGTGGGATGGTTCCGGATACCCTGTGGGTCTGAGCGGAAAAAATATTCCACTCGAAGGCCGTCTCATGGCTATTGCAGACGTTTATGACGCACTTGTGACAGACAGGCCATATAAAAAGTCCTTTACTTGTGAAGAAGCCAAAAAGATTATCCAAGATAGCTCGGCAACCCACTTTGACCCAACCCTTATCCCAGTTTTTCTCAACGTAGAGAACGAATTTGCCAGAATAGCAAAAGAAAATAGGGATATAAAAGATTAATGCCGAGTAGTGATCAGTGGGGTTGATGTGCCTTTCGGCACGATAGGGGGATGTTCAGTGATCAGTGGTCTTGTTCAGTGGTCATAGCAAGTTGCCTACGGTTGGGTGCAGTTTGGTATTTCCTACTGTACCAAAACCCTTTGTATCCTATTATCCAAATTTTTTACCCAAGTGGCATACTGAGTGTGGATGGTATTTCTTTTCGCGTTGTAATTTAATTTTTTGCTATCTTTATATGTAATCGTGTAGCTATCTTTTGTGAATGTAATAACAACAACCAATTCATGCTGGCGAACATTTAGCTTGGCTTCTATCTTACCTTGGCCATCGGCTCTAGGTATCCACTTGAGTTCGGTTGCGGCTGTTGTTATAGCCCTCCTAACTTGCTCGACCGTAGCGGCTACTGGAACTTGGCTGGTGACTGGTGTCACCCTTACCGCTGGTGCTCCAAACATTGGGAGGGCAACGCAGAACAGAAGAACAAGTAGTTTTTTCATAGCTTCCCTTTCAAAATGTGTCGAGGTAGCAGACACGTTGTATGAGAAAATTATACCAGCTATTTTTAATCAGTCCAAAGCAGTTTTTCCAAAACGAATTTTGATGTGGATTCCTAATGTACTAGTGACTAGAATAAATGCCGTATTTGCTCTCACTAGCCATTATCTTTTCTAGGTATGTCTTAAAATATATGGCACCTGTGCCATCTGTCAGGGAGAGGTTGTTGTGGTCATGTTTAGGCAGTAACAACAAGGTTTTTTCGCTAGTGGCAAGCTCAAAAAGTTTTTTGCTACATTGGGCAGGGATTACGTCATCTGCCTCGCCGTGTATTAGTAATACTTCTGCTTTTACAGCTGTAATTTGGAATAGTGGCTCATTATTTTCCGGAATGTCAAAATTTGGTAATACCTTTATCAACTTGGCGAAAGGCACGCGATACCAAGGCTTTAGCTTGCGCTTTTGCTTTTTTGGGAATAGGTCTTTGTCTGAAAAACTAGTGAGAGGAGCCATCAACGCCAGTCCTGCTACTTGGCGATTGGCCGCTAGGTAGGTTGCAGGTATTGATCCAATTGAATAGCCAACAACAATGGTGGGAATATCTCCACGCAACTCGGATGTGCCATCAAAAATTTGCAGTGCATCATCTGCAAGATTTTTTACAGCGGGAGAACCTGTGCTGGCACCATAGCCTCTATGATCTACAAAAAACACATTTATCTGATATTGTTCTGACCACTGGGTTATTTTTGTAGTGGCGACTTGGGACAACTCTGCATTTCCGCCAAAATAGATAATATTTGCCCGTGGCTCTAGCCTTATCATGGCAATCCCCCTTAATACATTGCCATCTGACAGGGGGATTTCTATATTGCGTCGGGTGGAAGTCTCAGGGCGCAGAGCCATTTCATGTGGGGAAAAAAGATCAGTCTCTTCTATTTGATGTGTGCGGTTTTTATCAAAAGCTGTGCTAATCGACTTGCCTGCCTTTTTGAAAGGGCTACAGGCAACACTAGAAAAAATTAGCGTTAAAGCGAGGAGAAGGTGTAGTTTCATAATTCTATTTTGCAGTAATTGGGTCTATATATCCAGCTTGTTCAAAGCCACGCAAACGCAAAAGGCAAGAGTCACATTGTCCACAGGGAATTGTCTCAGACTTATAACATGACCAAGTAAGGTGCAGGGGTGCCCCAAGGGACATGCCGGCAATAATTATTTCTGCCTTAGTCATGTCAATCAGGGGGGCCTTGATAGCAACGTTTGTATTAATGCCAGTTCCAATGTTTGCGACTGTTTCAAATGCTTTAACAAAGGCTACCCCGCAATCTGGGTAGCCACTAGAATCATGCTCTACAAAGCCCACAAAAATTTCTCCTGCCCCTATTACCTCTGCCCAACTCACACAAGTTGCCAGAAGGTGAGCGTTTCTAAAAGGCACATAAGTGTTTGGGAGATTGTCTCTGTCTATATTTCCGTTTTCCATCGGAATACTAGCAGTGGTCAGAGATGAGCCTCCTATCAACTTGAGGGCCTGCAAGGGCACTACCAATCGCTTATGTGAGGGTACATCAAAATGGTCTGCCAACTCGTCAAAGGCTCTGCGCTCACGCGCCTCAGTTAATTGCCCATAGTCGGCGTGTAGCAGGGCTAGTTTATAACCCTCGTTTTTGGCAATAGAGGCCGCCACACAGGAGTCCATCCCACCAGAGAGGGCTACAACCGCAAGGCTCATCCAAAATAACCATCTGCTAATTTTTCTAGCTCCATCAGGCTCTCATGGAGTGCAAGGGCGTAGGGTGCCTCGTCCTCAATTTGCTCCGGCACCTGATATGGCTCGCCATATAGCACGGCAACCTTAGAAAAAGGCTTGGGGATTAGCATTGCATCCCAAGTCTTTAATTGCCATGCACTGCTATAAGCAACGCAGACGGGCACTATCCATGCCCTAGTCTTGCGAGCCACAGCCACCACGCCTGGTTTTACCTCAAAGCGTGGCCCCCTGGGACCATCAGGTGTGATGCCGAGATCCCAGCCATGACGAACCACTTGGATCATCTTGACCAGCCCTTGCGCGCCTCCACCATGTGAGGCCGTCCCTCTAACGGCATGTATTCCCAAGTGTCTCCAGATTGCCGCGCTGATTTCGCCATCCTTACTATCACTGGAGAGTATTGCCACGCCGCGCCTTTGACCATTTGAATCGTTTCGCTTAAAGGGATAACTCAGGGGCATCATCACTAGACGGCGATGCCAAAAGGCCAAAACAAAGCGTTTGTCAGAATCCACGAGGGATTTTATGGGGGCAAAACCAACCTTGCTACGGCGCAATGAAAATTTTAGGAGCTTCCATACAATAGAGGCAACCCAAGTGGCAAAGCGAAACTTGAGCCAAACCATGATCGGATTTCCCAGAGGTCGCCCTCGGCCTGCGATCTGGATGACTTGCTTGGGAGCCTTCATAAATTAATATTCCCCAATTCTTCCCTTGCTATCAAGTAACTGATACCACAGTACTCACACCGCACTTCAACGCTACCGCCTTCAGAAAAAATATCCTCTTGCTCTGAAACAGGCATGGCAGAAAGGGTGTTGACCAAGGACTGCTTAGAGCACCTGCAACGGTATTCTAATTGTAGCGAAGATAGTAATTCTGCACCGTTACCTTGGTTAATCCAATTGACAAGAAAATCAGGAGTTCTCTCAAAGGGCTGGGTTATTTCTAGGCCATCCAATGCGTTTAGCATGAGTTTGATTCTCTCTGGTGGACAATCAGGAAGTGGCTCCACAACCAGCCCGCCTGCCTCCCCTGACTGGCAATCACACCACAGGACGACGCAAGCCTGTATTTGCTCGCTTTGTTGTAGGTAGTGTTCTATCTGAGTGCTGATTGAGCCTTCTACTAGTTCAAGGTTTCCTATGTATGGCTGTCCAGTAGGATTTGACCTCATCACCTGAAAGTTGCCAGGCGATTCGATCCAATTTCCTGTGTTACATTCGGGGTTAATGTCCAGTATTCCCCTGAGGCTACCGTCTGGCCAAGAATCGGCAACTACTGACTTTGCCAAACCTGATGAGCGTACCACTAGTTGAATGCGTTCTGTCAAGAGTGAGCGCGACTGCAATAATGCGGCTCCTGCCAATAGCTCCACCAAGATTGCACAAGCAGTTGCTGAAAGGTGTGGATGCCCATTCCTGACTCCGTCCCATAGTGGAGTAGCATCTAGCGCAGACAAGCGGATTTGCCTATCAGACGTGAGTGCCCTTTGCACACAAGCAGTAGGTGGTAATACATTCATGGTATTAGTTTACTAGTTAATAGTTTGCAGATATAGTCGTTTTGCTTGCAGAAAGCGTTGCTTGTCACAAGGTAAACGACTATAATGTACAGTGTAAAGGTGGCTCTCCGACATCCAACACAAAAAGAAAGGAAACCAGCCCATGTCACCAACAATCGCATTATTAATCAAATTATGGTGTTATGCCGCAATAGTACTAGCATTTGTCAGGCTTTGTTTTTTCTATGTAGCTGTAATTGTAAAAAATGAAGGCGCATCAATCTTGAGCAACATAATTCCAGTTGCAGTAATATTTTGTTCCATAATCGGAGTTGTTTCAGCGTTCCATTTTGAAAAAAAACCTGAGCCTCCACCAGTTGTTGATACCAATTCTGAACTTCTTCATGAGGTCAGAGAATTGCGACACGACATAGAAATCCTAAAAGAACAACTTAAAATCCATACTAATGAACACCTTACGCCAGAAACCAGTAATCACAGGTAAGATTGAGTTAATTGCATTACCCAGTTTCTCGTCTTTGCCTTCACATCTGCCGTATCCTGCTTAGTGACTGCAAATTATGAAGTAATACAATATTACGCAGGATTTGGCCACATTCGGTCACAGTTGTCCAAGTGCCTAGCACTCCGTACTTCTGCGAATTGCTATAATTTGTAACTACAAACTATTTTCCCTTGGATTTAGCACGTAGCTATATGAAACTGTTACAATGTCAACACCAACTCTCCTCAGTGCCGCCAATGCTCTATACGATGTATTTGGCAATAGGCACAGAGTACGTGACGATTGGAATCGCAAACTATCTAGCGAAAATGCAAGACTAGCAAGAGCTGTCCTTGGGCTGTGTCTCCGGAAGTGGGGTAGGCTAAACACTTGGTATGCACCGAAACTAAAAGATTCGGCGAGGGGACTACCAATAAGGACGCAAATAGCCCTTAGCATTGGGCTTGCCCAACTGGCGTGGTTGCCCGGAGTGCCTGTCCATGCCGCAGTTGCGGAATCAGTTGAATTACTATCTGACCCCAAAAATGGCTTTCCACCGCACAAGGGCCTTGCAAATGCAATTCTTAGGTCAGCGTCAAAGGATAGGCCTGCTCTGACAGAATCCATTGATTCACTGCCTACCAAACTTGATTGCACCCCCTACACCGAAAAACTGTTGAGGGATGCCTTGCAGGGGCAGTATTTACCCAAAAATGTTGAAAAACTATGGAAAAAGCTTCAACTGCCGCCCGTACACGGGTTTGTGACAATAAGGGGTAATCCCCCAGACAGCCTTTGCCCCAACCCTCATTTTCCAAAGGCGTTGTGGCTCCAGCCGGAAAGGGATTTTCCGCTTGATTGGCTAAAGTCAGGCTGTGGGATGGTGCAAGATATTAGTTCGCAGGCCGTGATGGATTTTTGCTTGCCGTCAGATTACCCTGAACCCAAACGAATCTTGGATCTTTGCGCGGCCCCGGGTGGAAAGACTACGTCATTGCGCCAAATGTTTCCACATGCCCAGATAATTGCAATAGAACAAAATGTTCGCAGAGCCGAAAAAATGAAAGAAAACTTTAAGACTAGAAGAATCGATGTAGAAGTGATAGTGGCAGAGGCTACAGAATGGCTCGGTGGCAAAGGGGATTCATTTGACCTGATACTCCTTGATGCACCCTGTTCGGCTTCCGGAACTTTCAGAAAACATCCAGAGTTAAATTGGATTTCTGAGATTTCAAGTATCGAAAGGCTGACAGATATTCAGAAAGGGCTACTGGATGCGGCTGTTGGCAGACTATCCTTCCGCGGACTATTGATATATTCCGTCTGTAGCTGGTTTCCTGAAGAAGGCATTAACCACTTGCCCAAATTGCTTGCCACACACCCCAAACTGGCACATGCGCATATTTGGCGGGATGGTAATAAGGGAGAAACAACCCACATCTTCCGCCCCGACCCCCTGACTTGGGATGGCGAAGGTTTTCAAGGGTTTGCAGTGGGCTTGCTTGGTGGCTAAGGATTAGCAGTTAGCCGCCACCCACTAGCCGCACGATTTCCAGCCTATCACCATCTTTGATGGAAGTAGTACGATGATCGGATTTTTTTATCACTTTCCCATTTAGCTCTATGGCAGAGCCAAAGGATGGAAGCTGTAGCCAACTCGCTAAAGCAAACACTGTATCAAGTTGGGGTATGTCTCTTGCCTCGCCATTAATCGTCAACTGCATATCACTCTTTCTATAGTGAATTATATCAGTTTCTAGTTACAAAGTGATCAGTGACCTTCTTCCAGTTATCAGTTTGCGCCTGTCGGCGCGTTGATGTTGTTTTTGTTTGGTGCAACTTGGTATAACACAAAAAACGGCACTTGCTACCTTTCCCGAATGTAGCCGAATCCTGCGTAACATTGTATTATTTCATAATTTACAGCCACTAAGCAGGATACGGCAGATATGAAGGCACAGACGAGAAACTGGGTTTTGAAATGGGCTCATTTTTTCCAAAACACAATTGCTAGTGCCGCGACCACTACGGCCACCAAAAAAATAACCCGCCAAGGGGTTGGTTGGTAATTATAGGGCTCTTCCTCTGTTGCGGAAGGGTCTGACATTGCCGCCCTGCATAGTTCGTCCTCTGTGGATTCAGGGTCGCCTGGGTGTGGTGGCACAAGTCCATCTGCAATCTGCCCGAACAAGACATTTCTATAACCATCCTGTTTGACCATGATTTCATCAGTTTCCTCTGACGCTGTATCAGCTAACTCATCCTGCGTCATTTCTAAATCATCTTGGGTCATATATCACCATATCACTTTGGAAATTATAAACTAGTTGCTGATTGGTGGCGAGTAGCGAGTGATTAGTTGTTTAGTTTTCAGCTCACTATAGCAGTTCAACTTTTTATAGGTGAACCGCCATATTGTTGCATTTTGCAACCTGAGAGGGCAGATTGCATCACATAGTCAACCTATAAACACGGAACTATTGTAATAAAATCAATAAAATTAAATCTTTAGCTATTTGGCATGTCCTTGGCATAATATTTATTAGCCATTTTCAAAACCCGTTAGAGTTTTGAAGGTAGAGAGTTGGCAGGTTGCACCTGTATACAGCCGTGGGCGAGTTTGGAGGGCACGGTGAAATGGAAGGCGCAGTCGTGCAACAGGTTTTGAAATTATCTATTTATTTAACCCATGGAGAAAAAATGAGATCAATACACTGCATTGCCATTGCATTGGCATCCATTGGCGCGCTACATGCCCAATCCCCAAATTTTGGCCTGAGCTTTGACTTGGGAATTCCTGTTGGCGAATTTTTGGAAAAAAAATATGCCCCAACATTTGACGTGCCTGTTCAACAAATAGAAGGGTATGACATAGGCTATGGGGGTCGATTTACAATGAGTTTTCCAGTGCAAAAACATATTGCATTCTGCGCTGGACTGGGGGCAATGTTTACTAAGGGAACTAACACTGCTTCAGGATTTGACACCATCTATCTAAAGCACCAAGCGTATTCGCTCACAGCGGAGTTGCAGGTCTTTTTTAGGGATGCGTATAGAAATCAAGGTACATACTTATTTGGAGGCATTGCCGGAAACTTGGAGCGTTTTAGTCGCTCCTTCGTTGAAGATTCGCGATACTACGGTTGGTATGATTCTGAAGTAGATGTCGAGAGAAAGAGCAGGCTAGGCGGGTTTGTAGGCATTGGCCACTCTTTCTATTATGGGGGGGGAGACCCTAGCTTCAAGCTGGAGTTGTCCTATAATTTTACAGCCTCAAATTCTGACTACAAGCGCGGAGAGCCAATTGCAGTTGATTTCTGCAAAATTAGTTTTGGAGTAACTTTTTAATTTAGTTCCCCCAATTTGAGTACTAGATTGTTTATTTCACTCTCCTGTGTATAAGCGGCTGTGCTGATACGCAGTCCATAGGGGTCGCCAACATCTCTCACCCTGATTTTGTAGTTGTCCCACAGGTTGCGAACAACGTTTGGTGAGGAAATATTGTTATACTCCACACTGGTAATACCAGCGCAAAGCTCTGGGTGTAAGGATGAATTAAATCTCAATTTGCCTTTCAATGCAGGAATTTCCTGTAGGTCGTGTCTTAATTTGTCACCCAGATTTTTTACGCGACGACACCAGTTTTGCTGGCCAACTTCTTCAAAGATGTCTAGGGCTGTATCTAAGGCATGAAGAATACTGGGGTTGCCTGTCCCACGCTGTTGAAAGCGAAAGCCTGAATCAGAGTCTCTCCATGCTTCGCTCGCCTGGGTTGGCCAGATTTTTTTTGCAAACTCTCTTTTAATATGCAGAAAACCAAGTCCGGCTGGGGCAAAGAGCCATTTGTGTAAACTTGCGCTATAGGCATCTGCAACTATATCATCCAAGCTGAGCATGATGTGCCCTGGCACTTGTGCTCCATCAACAAGAGAATATACACCTCTAGCGCGGGCTAGGGCGCATAGCTCCTTCACTGGTAATACCGTCCCAAGGCCGGAAGTAATGTGGGGGATTGACAGCATTTTTGTGCGCGCCGTAATAGCAGATTCTATTCGATTAATAATTTCTTCAGGGGTACTCAGTGGAATCGGCAAATGCACTTGTTTTAGCACAATGCCTCTGCGCTCGACCAGCACTTCCCAAGGGCACCTTGCACCCGGATGCTCTTGGTCGGTTTGAATAACTTCATCCCCAGGTTGCCAATCCAGACCATTTGCGATGAAATTAATGCCCATAGTGGCGTTTTGGGTCAGGGATATTTCTGACGGATCGGCTCCGAATAAATTCCCCAGGCGAGTCCGCATTTTTTTTTCGGGCGTATATCCTGTTATCCATTCCCTGTCATCGTTGAGATATTCCCAATGAGCTATAGTCTCTGCAAGTTTATGCTGGCTTTGATACAGCCTTTCTATAACTGAGATTGCAGGGCATCCTAAAGTGCCAGTATTAAAAAAGGATTCATCTTCTGGTAGGGGAAATCGCCGTCTAAAGGCTTGCCAATCCATAATATCTCCAACTATTGTTAATCCAATTCCGGTGGGTTGTATGTAGCCAATACCTTTCCGGTATTTGGGTCAATTAGAAGAAAAGCCGACCTGCCGGGCTTCACAGGTATATAAATACCGTATTTTCCTACGGTGAACTTACGGAAGGTTTTATCTAGACTCTCGTTTGATGCCCCAATGAGATATGCCCTGTCACTTTTTAAGACCCTGCTGATCACAGGATCAGGCAGGTATCTAATTTGAACTCTAGTATTAATGCCTACTTGGCCAAGTGCCGAGGTTATTAGATTGAAGAGGGCAACTTCTTCCCTAGCGTAGTCCAATGGCAGACCTTCATGCCATAGGTTTGACTTCTGACAGTCTCTGAAGTCAAATGTTGGTATTCCGGCCCTCAAGCTCTGGCTGATGTTTTGGTCAAAAGTAGACCAAATTACTCCCTCATCAAGCGTATATTCTCTGTTGAACAGAGGCCGAACTCCCCCTTTATCCAAGTCCGTCAAAACACTCAACGGCCTACCCTCGAAGTTGCCCTCGATTGGGCCAAAAACCAATACCAGGCCACCAGAGTCCATCACTTGCTTGAGAGCCAATTCTGTCGAAGCATTCATATATTCAATCGTGGGTACTATTACTAACTTAATACCATCGAGGTCGCCGGGCTTGCAGGTTTGATCGCTAACAAGGCGACCTGCCACGCCTAGTCGGTCTGCAAGTAGTTTGACTATGCGCCTAGCACCCTCATCTGCCCTAGGTCGCCCCAACCAAATGCGCTGGTGGGGGATTAACACAGCAATCTCATCCCTATCCCAATCATCTAGGTAGGGGGAAATATCCTTAGCAAATTTGCCAAAGGATGCTATCACGTCATACTCCGGTTTTGCCGTGCCATCTGCCCTGAACAGTCCTATTACCACTTCGTTGTCATTGTCCATGTCAGTGTTGATGTTCCATGCCCACTGCACCGCACCTGCGCCGCGACCCAAAAAGGACATCGCAAATTTGCGCTCCAGCAACTCAGCCGAACCTGCAATCCCCCGCCAGGGCTTACCATCAATATCCTCGAGCCTCATCATTCCAGTTTCCTGCGAAAGGCAGGGCTTATCAGGAAGTTTTACCGCTAGGCTATCCCACAGCAAGTCATCATTATTCCACCAGCTATGGACGGTAGTATAGTCAACAGCACTACCGAAAAAAGCCGGTCCTGGGCGACTTGCAATACCGCCTTCATCCTGACCCAGCGTAACCATCACGTCGCCTCCGGCTTGCTGAATGGTTTGTCTAAGGTCTGCCGCCCAATTTGCCACTACTTCATTTGCAAACCTATAAAACTCAGCCGCTTTTCTGGGTGCTCTGTCTTGTCTGAAGGACGCATATCCAAAATCCCTAGTGTTGGGCAGATTAAAGGGGTCTCCCCCATCCCGGAAAATATCTGCTATAACCGCAGGATTGTTCCCATAGCGATTGGTGAGATATTCCCTCCAAGCAGATCGCTCATATATGTCCCCTATAGGCCGGCAACTCCACAGTTGAGCTGGAGTGCTGTAGCTAGGCTCGTTGATTAAGTCATAGTGAATCCATGGAGAACCCTTGTAACGGCTGGCAATTAGGGTCAGTAGTGCTTTTTGCGTTTCCAGCGACCTTGGATGCAGATAGGGATTATCGCCCTTGACCGCACTTGGCAAAAAGGCAAAAAATGTAAAGCATACATGAATGTCATTATTGGCGGCACATTGGATATAGGCATCTAGCGCACGGAGTACGTTTTCATCAATGCTACCTGGTTCGAGGCTGATCCGAGGCCATCCTGTCCATAACCCAGTACGGACATAGTTAATGCCGGCCTTACGCATGGTTGCAAAGTCAGCATTCCATCTAGCAGGGTTTGGCTCAAATAGAAATTTTCTGTGTATCTGGCTGTCCATATAGGTAGTGCCAACGACCGGCATTGGTTTGCCATCGCACCTAAGCCAATCGCGACTTGCCGTCAAACGTGGACCGGTCTGCAACAATTTTGTATCCTTGACCCAGACACCTGTTACCGCATCCTCAACCTGATAACTTGTGCCTAACAGTTTTGCCACAATGGTATAGTGCCCCGGAGGCAGGGGCTTTGCAGTATCAAATACCGCGTCTGCAGTACGCAGAGATACACTGCCACTCAGCTCTTTGGTTAGTTCCGACTTAGTATTACCTGCCTCATCAAGCAAAGTAAAATGAACCTTCATGGGCTTATCTTCGCCCCTTAGTGGCCTACGCAAAAACATACGTACACGAGGCTTTTCGCCCTGTTCTAGACTTGCAGGTAGCACGCGAGCCTCAAACTCATAGGGGCCTGCAACTGCCCTATTGATCAACTGCTTTGCCAGTTCAACGTCTATGCCCGCATCTGTTGTAGCAAAAACCCATCGCCCCCCTGCCCAGTTTCCGCGAAGCCTATCAATTTCCTGAATTAGGCAGACCCTTGGGATTCCTTCCCCATCCACTAGCCTAGCCAGCGGGCGCAAAATTGCCTCCCTGATACCTGCTCCGCCGTCTTCTTCTGCAAAATCCTTGGTGGAAGCGAAGCGCACCGTTAGTGACCATGCGCGGGTAGTGCTCGATTTTATCGTCAGAATATTGCCATTGTCATTCGACCAGCCTGGCTTAACTGCAATTTCCTCGGCAGGGCCTATCAATAATTGGTTTGCAAAGGTAGGTTGCCTAAACCCCAATACCCATCGCCCCTTTTCATAGCGAACTGGCTGGTGGAATGGCGCACCGCCAATGACAAGCAGGTTGCCTCCTCGACCTAAAAAGTTTTTAATTGATGGCCATGCTTCCACAGGAAAGGCACTGCCATAAGGCAAAACAAGGAGGCTACAAGAGCTGTCACTCATCTCGGCTACCAGACTATTTATGTCAGTCGCCCAACTCGCCTTCAACGCCGGCTTGCTGTCGCGCAGGGCATGTTCAAGAGTTGTTTTAGAGGGGGCGGGAGTATCAATGGCAGGGAAGCCATCAGCAAAAAATACTACAGCCTTGGGCTGGCTGGCTCCTAGTGGCGAAAAGAGAAAAAGAAATAGCAAAAAAGAAGTAAATATACGCATAGCTGGCTCCATAGTGCCTTGTGGCTGAATATTCTGATTGGTAAAAGTAAAATTTGTCTGAGATAGGTTCAAAACCTACTTTCCATGTTAAATATAGCATCAGTTCCTTGTCACCTACAGTCAGTTGCCAGTCGCAGATCACAAGGTATTTTCTGATACCAAATTGCATCCAACACGTGGCAATACAACACACCTTTTTTTGTGCCATTAACTACGGTCACGACCTTTTGTGGTATCGTTATAAAATGGAATTGTGGCCAAAAACCACCTCACAAACTCTGACCGATGCCATAGATGAAAATGCACGAAAGGAACCTATATGCCTGAAGAACAGCATGTTAAATACATTTATTCTATGATAATCTTGGCGATCGTTGTCATAGTTGGGCTTACCGTCGTAGACTCGATGGGGATTGCAAAAATCCCCAAAGATGTCATTAAAACCATCTCAATCGTCCTCTTTGTGATGGTGGGAGCTTTTCTGATCTCATTTTTCAAAAAGCTCTTTAGCAAAAATCATTACTAGCAGAGCCATTTTCATTACCCGTTAGGGTTTTGAAGAAGCGGAGTTGGTAGGCTACATGCTGAATAGCATAAAAATAAGATGCACCGCTGGAAAAAAACTCCCTGAAAACAGAACCCAGACTTTTTTGCTACCAAAGTTTGGAGCTTTGTTGTAGCCGTCATCATAGGGAGGTCGTGGCACATAAAGCCTGACATCCTTGGGATTAAAGTAAAATAGCCCTCCGGCTTTCCAAAAACGTTCTTGGTTTACGGGGTCATCTTCCAAAATTTCCATAGGTTTTTGGTTACTCAACATGGGCAACCCAAGGAAAAGTGAAATAACTAGACAAAAGAACATTGCAAGAGCCGAATACGCCCATGCACTTCTGCCGATTATTTGTGCTAAAAACCCAAAGAGGCCAAATAACAACATTCCCGCTGTGAGAATGCTCTTAATCATCGACATTTTTGGAAGGATAGCCATGCCCTGTTCTTCTGCAAAAAATGGCGTGGCCAAGGTGGCAAAAACCCAAATAAGCACTGCCATTACAAGACATTCCAGCCATAACAGGTTAGGTTCCAAATACAGTGTGGAAACTCCATAGCCTATTAGCGTTACCAAAGGCAACAGATCCCACTTTGAAAATAGGTACTGACCGAGTTTTAGTTTTTGTGTAGACATAGTATTAGTCTCCAGTTTTCTGTTATAGGGTGAAAAGCCTTGCAAGGTGCAACTATCACGTTAGTGTTTCTAGTCGGTAAAAAGGGCAAAAAAATCCCTTCATGAAAATAGTGTACCCCCCCCCCCCCCCCTTTTTTTAAAAATTTTTTTTTTTGTTGGCCAAAAAAAAAAAAAGAATTTTTTTTTTTCTGTTTTTTTTCCTCCAATTTGTATCTTTTTCTGGGTGAAGATAAAAGGTCC
>WRHW01000006.1 GCA_009783055.1 Holophagaceae bacterium | reverse complement strand
GGCACGGAACGACAGCCCGTTAACGTAAAGAATGGCTGAAAGGCATTTGGTTTCGACATCCTTGCCTTTGGCCTGCTCCTTTGTGAACTGAAAACCGCAGCCCTTGCACTTGTAGCGCTGGCGTCCAAGATGATGGCCATTCTTGACCGAGTCTTCGCTCCCACATTTTCTGCACCTCATGGCATTGCCTCCGAAAGACAACACCATATCAGCAAATCATTCTATTGTAAACACTCTCCCTTTTTGAAACGCTCTCAATTTAGTACTGCAAAGAAATGCAAAACTATTCAGGTGTAATAATCTGATACTTAAGCGGATATTTTTCTGAATCAAGTGCTAGTTGGCGACCCTTCAACGTAGCTTTATTTATGACCAGAGGGCCGGCCAAATTGGCAGTCATTTGTTTGGGGTCTTCAGGTGGTGGAGGTATTACTACCAGTGCTAGGACAATTACATCATCAGGTTTTTCCGCACCTAAAAATTCGGCATCTTCTGCTGTCAGGGGTGCCTCAAAGTCTGGCTTGATAGCCCCAATATCTATACAGACAAAAGAATATTCTTCATTCTGGATGGCCTGTAAAAATTTTAGCGGATAGCCACCCGAAGGCTCAAACAATCGGAAACGCTTAAGTTGAGGGAATCCAATCAATCCAGCAGGGAAGTGTACTGTTAGGTCGAATATCGGGTGTTGCAAAGGATACTCTTCTGGGTCAAGAACTAACTGGACTGCCTTTTTGGTTTTCTTGTTTACAATGATGGGACCAGCCAGATTTGCAACCATCTCATCGGGCTTATCATTTCCTGGAATTACTACAAATGCCATAACCATCGCATCATCATTATTTTCCAGCGAAAGTAGTTCTGTCTCCTCTGGAGACAGCGACGCTTCAAAATCCAGTTTGATTGCGGCTACGTCCATAGCAACAAAGCTCAGTTCTGGCTGGGCAACTGACTGCAAAAACTTAAGAGGGTAAGCGTCATTGGGTTCCAGCAACTGGTAATCTTTGATTTCCGGAAAGCCGATTAATCCCTTGGGAAAGTGAATAGTAATTTCTGACTCTGACATGGTTGATCCCTTCATAAGAAAATACAATCCATACATACAAGCATATTGCCAAATCAATCTTCTGTGAATACCTTCCACAAAGAATCAATACGTTTTTTGCAAAATCTCCAATTGCGGATTGTTTTTTCCAGGGCCTTAGCCGATTTTGGAGGATATTGCAAACGAGCCAAAATCCATCTGTTGCCGAGTTCCATAACCGCGGCAATATCACCCTCATTGCCCCATTTATGTCGCAAATCCAATAATTTTCTGGCTCTCGCCTCGGCAATATGTGAATGCCCCATCGCCCTAACTTTTTCAATTACTAGGGGTACTTCGGGCGGGGAATAACTATCAATTTTTGCAAGCATTTGACTATTTTCACGCGGCAACTGTTTTAGGCGAAGGTCGATGTCATGGTCAGTAACTCTTCTCTGTTCGGCCTCCGACGCAAGTTCACGTAGCAGTGGTAGTAGCAACGCGGCATCACGTGCGGCATACCTCAATTGACTCTCCCTAAGGGGGCGATACATCCAATTGCTGTCTTGTTCATCCTTGGGAATATCTATCCCTAGCTTGAGCTTGACCATTGTCTTTAGTCCAGGTTGTGGATAATTCAACGCCTTAGCAAGCATCATGGTATCAAGCACAGAAAATGGAACCACGTCATAAACGCGCTTAAAAACAACGCCATCTCCAGAGTAGTCGTGGGCAATCCAAGGTATTTCAGCCAAAGTCAACAGCAATGGGCGGATTAGATTTGGTATTGCCAGAGGGTCGAAAAGCCATACCATGTTATGAGTAGCAACTTGGAGGAGAGCCAGCACACAGTTATGTACTCCCGTCAAGCTAAACTCTGCGTCTATCGAAATCAAGTCAGCTTCAAACAATGAAGGCAAAGCTTGGGCAAGCAACTCAGGTGAATCGACAAAGGTGGCAGGTAGGTCGAGTGACTTCGGATTCATATCTCTATTGTGCCTTAAAGCAACCAATTTTGGAAAAATGATATTCTCAATTTGTGAGGTTTATTATGTCGAAATCAGTGTTTTGGACAACATTTGTGGCAGTTTTTGTTGCAGAGCTAGGGGATAAGACTCAATTAGCGGCTATGGCCGCCACAGCAAAGAGTGGCGAGTTGTGGACAGTTTTCCTGGCCGCAAGCCTGGCACTGATACTGGCGACCCTACTTGGGGTATTGGTGGGAGGCACATTGTTTAAATACATTCCGCCACACACGATCAAATATATTGCAGGAGGTTCATTTATCGCAGTGGGAATTTGGATGGTTGTAAGATAAATATTCCATTCGTGCCTGTCAAATCAAGGTGTCTCCAATCGCCCCAAATTATTCAAATAATCCCGCAACACGGGTTTTGCAAATTGAACATGCGTTATCCAAAATATTACAGTGGTTCACAAAATAATTATTGCGAAGAATGATTTCTGACTCGCATTTATGGCAAATAGTGCTTTGAGGAATAGAAACATTTCCCAGATAAACATAACGAAGTCCTCGTGCATGGGCAATTTTCTTTGCCATAACCAAAGTATCCGTTGGTGTTCTTGAAACAGAGTTCATTCTAAAAGCAGGATGAAAAGCAGAAAAATGGATTGGGACGTCCAAACCCAGATTTCTACACACCCAATCAGTTAAACCCTCGATGTCTGCTACAGAATCGTTTAGTCCAGGTATCAACAAGTTGGTTATTTCTACCCAAGTGGTTGTTGAGTGAACAAGAAAACTCAGCGTTTCTAGGACAGGTTCAAGCCTTGCTCCACATATTTTTGAATAAAAAGCAGGGTTAATTCCTTTGAGGTCAATATTAGTAGCAGAGATCACACTAAACAGGTCAGTCCGAGCCTCATCCATGATGTACCCATTGGAAACCGCTATAGTCTTTAGCTCTGCCTGATGAGCCACCTTAGATACTTCGATACAAAATTCCGAAGAAATAATTGGCTCGTTATACGTGAATGCTATTCCGGAACACCCTTGCTCAAGTGCCATCTGGACACACTCTTCTGGAGTTATTGGCTGGAGAATAGCATGATTATGATTATTGCTAAGGTTCCAGTTTTGGCAAAAAGCACAACTGAGGTTACAGCCTACCATTCCAAAAGAAAGCACTTTTGTGCCAGGCAAAAAGTGATAAAGAGGTTTTTTTTCTATGGGGTCAGCAACAGGAGACGTGCCAACTCCGATAGCCCGCGTCCAGAGTTTTCCAGCCTTGGCATAACGAGCACCGCAATTACCGGAATCACCATCCCTCAGATTACACATTTGAGGACAAAGGGTGCAATTAATTAGGCTATTGTCACCCTGACACCACCATCTGGCAACTATAGTCATCAGGCTAAAACAGCTACTAAATACCCAACACCAAAAGGAGCCTCATAGGACAACACTTTGGAATTGGGCACCTTATTGCCGATAGCGCCGGCTGTAATCGCCATTGATTCACTGGAATCTTCAGCCGCCAGGTCGCGTATGTCTATCGGAATTTGTGACGCTTCAAAAAGTTCTCCAGCGGTGATGTACTCCTTAAAAGCCGCGTCAAATTCATGCGCACGTGGGTTATAACCCGAAGGCGCGCCCATTTGCAGTCGATGACTCAGGTCGCCCGATGCAATAATTGCGGTAGTGCCTTTATATTCCGAACAAGCCTTCTTTAAAAAACATCCAAATTCTGTATGCGCTCTCTGGTGGCTTTTCCACGGATAACCAACAATACATACAGAACCCTTATATCCAGCCGCCTGAAGAAACCAAAGAGGTACAGTTGCCCCATGATCCAGTTCATGCGCCCCCAATAGTTCCAGTGAAAACTGGTTGCCTGGTGAACCATTTAACAAGTGAGCATAAAAATCCGGTTCAGATGGAAATTCGATCTTTAAGTCTGGCCTCCCAAAAGCCTTGAAGTTTCCCCGAATAGTCTCAAACATATCAACGCAAGCGTACGAAAAAGGGTAGCGGGACAGATGCGGGTCAAAGACTAATACTCGATCTGGCTTGGTGGCAACGATCTCCTCTGCCGCCTTAAACATAGCTTCAGTAGTATTCTTACACTGGTCAGCGCGACCTCCACCCATCTCTGGGATCACAATGGGAGCATGGCACATAAATACTGTTCGTGAAAAAATAGCGTCTGACATCGTCTCCTCCAATTACTGTTGCCTAATCTCAAACCGGCAAACGAATCCCTCTATTTATATGTTATACCGAGTTGCACCCAACCGGGAGCAACTTGCAACTTGGTATGACGGAATGTGAAAGCAGTGCCCGCAGAATAAACGTGATGTTGGAATGAAACTGCAAAGCGAGCATAAAAAGCCGCCAAAACCAATGTAGCTGGCGTGTCTGCCTCGGACTTCCTGAGCATATAGCAACTCAACTTTTTGCAGTTTATGTGGTCTAATACAATCAAGAGCAACGAATATGCAACCCTATGTCCCAGACCTGTCACCATAGACACAGTAAAGATAAACCATCACCAATCCTAACGAGGTGAAATCATGTCAACACAACTTACAATAACCCTCGACCAAGTAGCACACTCTCAACTTGAAAGCTATTGCCGGTCTATAGGCTCATCGCCATCTGAAGTAGTGACAAACTTCATAGAGACATTACCAAAATTAGACGGCATTGCTCCAGACCTTATCATTCCAAGAACCCAGAAACCAAAATTTACAAACAAAGACCTCTTTGGCTGTATGAAAGGCACTTTCATAGTTCCAGACAGCTTTTATGAACCACTGCCAGACTTAGAAGACTACATGCCATGAACTATCTACTAGATACCAACGCCTCACTCTGGTTAATTACCAACAATACAAGACTTTCAGCAAAAGCAAAACAAGCAACCACAGACACTTCTAACAAAATATTTCTTAGTCTGGCTTTAATTTGGGAAGTTGCCATAAAAATAAGCATTGCCAAACTAAATGCGCCCATCGTCAGCATAAACAGCTTTATCAAATCATTGCGAGCAACCTCCATCGAACTTACCAATATCCTGCCGCGACATTGCGAACTGGTCGAAACACTGCCTTTCCATCACAAAGACCCCTTCGACAGAATAATAGTTGCCACTGCCATAGCTGACAATCTGACCCTGATAACCAACGACCCTGAAATACATAAATATGAAGTAGCCAAACTTTGGTAAGAGTAACCACCCACCACTGTAGAAGGCCACTGATCACTGAAAACTGATAACTATCATTCGCTATGACTACCAAGCCAAAATCCAACTGATAACTGAAAACTGACCACTGATAACTAATGAAGGCCACTGGCCACTGAACACTGAATCGATCACTGGCCACTTGTGTCATGGGACACATACCGTAAACACAAAAAGCCGTGGCAATTATGAACTACCCAAAATAGTTCTGCTTATGATGCCATGTGTTATTTTTGGATTTGGAGGAGTCTCCTTGTTAGAACCAAGTTGCCAACGGTTTCAGAAAGACATTAAAAGAGGTGTTGTATGAAAATCTCTAAGAAATCCCTGATTTTGCAAAAATTGGCCTTATCGGCTGAACTGGCTTTGAAATCGCCCGCATTCGGCCCGGCGGCCTTGGCATTAGCCGGCATCGCTATGGTCGGCACAGTGGGCTGTTCCGGGGGAAGCAACACACCCGATAAAAAACCAGACCCATTACCCGTGCCAACACCCAAAGAACGCGAAGAAGCCGCCAGATTGGCAGAGTTTAATAGATTGAGCGCCCCGGTTAAAGTAAATGAGATAACATTTGAAATCAAAACATGGGATGATTTTGCGAAAATTCCAGCTTTTGTATATACTTCAGATGACCATGCCATAAGGATAACTAAGCTTGTATCGCATGCGAGCGTAACAGATGCGGAATTAATAAGGGAAGTTGAAGCCTTTATAAGAATCACTCCCTTTTTGCGGGCGCATGAAGAGCATCATGGAAAGAATGCAAAGTATATCTATAATGTTATTAAAGAATCAAAGAATAAATGGAAAGCGTGTTTCTTGGACGAAACTTCTGCATATGTGGTTCAATTTATGACACAAGAGATGACGCTTCATGGCGTGCCGATGGATTCGTATACATCGCCGGATAAAGCCACTGATTTACTGTTTAAGTATTTTGATAGCTTTTCTAACATGTTTGATAATAATACTATGAGTTATCGAACAAGTATTAATAATGTATTTGGCCACCCCAAACCCATAGATGGGATAAGCTATGACTCAGACGAATGGTTCATGACGGGGCTGAACGCCATGTTCACCTATAAGATTGGCGACAAAGACGTCAATCTGTTCGCGCTCATGACACAGGCTGACCAGGAAGCATTCCTATCAAAGCTAAATACCAAGATGCAACTGGAATACGACAGGTATCACAGTGGATATTATGATTAGGTTTGCTATCTGATAACTGAAAACTGAAAACTGATAACTGATACAATAAATCTGCCTATAGCAATTCAACTTTTTGTAGTTCTGCTATATTACACGAAGTTGCGCTCGAATAAACGTAACTTGGGATAGAACTGAAAACAACGATATAATATATACATCATGCTATCTCCTCCACCGCTACCTGATTCATGGCCATTCGCTGTAAGAAAAAGGAACGATGCTTTGATTCGCAGGGATAGTGCCAGCTTGCCCGGATTTACAGGTAGCTGGTGCATTTTTTCTACATCACAAATCTCTGATTTGCATGATTTTCAAAATTTAGATGGTGTGCACGGAAGAGGAGGGCTGATTCAGGCAGGTAATTTCATTCTCCGTCCATATCGCCGAGGTGGATTTGCGCGCCATTTCAACAAGAGTACATATATGTGCTACAGCAGGTTCAAAAGGGAGTATGAGATACATTCCGCACTATGGGAGGCAGGTTTTCCCACAGTAGAACCAGTTGGCTATGCCTACAAAAGGCATTTCTGGGGCGTAGAAGGTGTATACATTACAAAATTAGCCTCTGCCCTGCCTTGGCCAAATACATGGGATAATAACACCTCTTCCGAGCAGATAAAGCAAATTGTCACACTGATAACATCCCTGTCGGAATGGGGTTTATGGTCGCCAGATATGAACGCCACAAATATCCTCATAGATATCAGCGGACAAATTCTAGCACTCGACTGGGACAAAGCCAAGTGGAGCAGAAAAGATTTGCTCAAACAAAAATATTGGCAACGCTTAAAGCGTAGCATGTTCAAGCTAAATGCTTCAAAAAACCTAGTCAACTCGTTACAACAAGAACTCATAGGTGAAAACGATGAACCCCAAACCTAGTTTAGTAATACTTACCGGTGCTGGCATCAGCGCGGAATCTGGCATAAAGACATTTCGCTCTGGTGATGGGCTATGGGAAAACCACCGTGTCGAAGATGTGGCAACCCCAGAGGGTTTCATACGGAACCCAGGCATGGTTCAACGCTTTTACAATGAAAGGCGCAGACAACTATCGGAAGTATCCCCAAACGCCGCCCACTACGCGTTAGTAGAATTAGAACGTGCATGGCCAGGCTCTTTTCTGTTAGTGACCCAAAATGTAGACGACCTGCATGATAGAGCGGGCACACATTCTCTCTTGCACATGCACGGAGAATTAAAAAAGGTCAGGTGTTTATCCTGCAACGTGGCAATTCCTTGGGAAAAAGATGTATTGCAAGATTCTCCATGCCCTACCTGTAACAAAAAAGGCAAACTCCGCCCACATATCGTATGGTTTGGGGAAGTGCCATTTGGCATGGACGAAATTGCATATGCACTGCAAAATTGCGACTATTTTGCCGCGATAGGAACAAGTGGCCATGTATATCCCGCCGCCGGATTTGTGCAGTGGGTTGGCAAAAACTGTCGCACCTACGAAATAAACCTAGAGCCCAGCATCGTAAATAGTGCATTTAGTGAAAGTATCCAAGGCATAGCCACCCAAACCGTACCCACTTGGGTAAAGGAGATACTCTCCAAAAATAAGCAATAAATAGTGGAAATTAATTTTTCTGCCAAAATGATAGTATTATTTTGGGTCGGTTTTACCCTAAAATTATTTAGAGGTAAAAACTATGAAAAAACTTATTCTGCCACTCATGGCAACCCTGCTTACTACACTCCCAGCACTACGGGCTGATGAAGGGATGTGGACTTTCGACAACCTTCCGCTGAAGTTGCTAAAAGAAAAATATAACTTTACTCCAACCCAGGAGTGGCTGGATCATGTTCGCCTTTCGGCAATTACCATGGGGGGTTGTTCCGCTTCCTTTGTTAGTGCTGACGGCCTAATGCTAACCAACCACCACTGTGGGCGAGGTCAAATTGGTTCCCTCAGTACAGCGGACAATGACTTGCTGACAAATGGGTTTGTAGCCCGCACTAGGGCCGAAGAGCTAAAAACTCGCATGACCGTCAGGGTTTTGCAACAAATGCAGAACGTGACAGAAAAGGTAAACACTGCTGTAAAACCAGGCATGAGTGCCAGTGCCGCCGAAGAAGCCAAAAATAAAGCATTGCAGGAAGCAGTGGAAGAAATGGGGAAGAGTACAGGTCTGAACTGCTCACCCGTGAGGCTTTACCAAGGGGGCGAATTTTGGGTTTATGGGTATATGGCATTTGATGACGTGCGCTTAGTTGCCGCTCCCGAGCTACAGGCGGCTTCCTTTGGCGGACACCCCGACAACTTTACCTTTCCCCGCCATGACTTAGACTTTGCGATTTTCCGTGTCTACAAAGACGACAAGCCCTACACACCAGCCCACTACTTAAAGTGGTCTATCGATCCCCTTAAAGAGGGCGACCTCACCTTTGTCATAGGCCACCCTGGAAGCACCAATCGGGGTATGACATATAACCAAATGCTTTATGCCAGGGACGTAACCAGCCCAATATCAGTCAAAGCATCCGAGCGCAGTAGAAGCGTATTGCTGGACTACGGCAAGATCAGCCCAGAAAACAGACGTGCGGTTCTGACCCAACTACTTGGAGTTGAAAACTCTCTAAAGAACGGAACTGGATATTACACAGCTCTCCTTGATGAAGCCGCCATGAAAAAGGTAAAGGCAAGAGAAGATGAACTCCGCGACCATGTAAACAAACGCCCCGATCTAAAAAAGGAAGCTGGACAGAGTTGGGAACAGATTGATAAAGCACTTGCCAGCACAAGGACACTGGCTCCTACCGCGCTCATGGCATCGGCGGCCCCATCATCTGTGTTGTCCAGCCTGCGTTCAACAGTGGCTCAGATAGAAACTGGCAATGCCCCACAGGCTCCCAGAGGAGGAGCCGCTGGAGGCCGTGGTGGTGCAAACCAACCTGCTCCCAGGGCAGATTTGGAACTGATGCAACTAGAAGCATGGCTGAAAGATGTCCAAGCAACCCTGCCTGCACAAAATGATCTCGTCAAGGCGGCACTCAACGGCCTAAGCCCCGCCCAAGCCGCCAAGTCCATAGTTGCAAGCCCGATGAAAGAAGAAAGTGCCAGGAAATCACTCATTGATGGTGGAAAAACAGCCCTGGCCACAAGTAACGACCATGCAGTTGTACTTGCAAGGACAATCTATAAAATCACTACCGAGAACCAGAAGCGTCAGGCAGACGCAAACGCAATCATCAGCGACCATGGCTCACGCATAGCACGTGCCCGCCTTGCGGTATATGGCAAAGATACATACCCAGACGCAACTGGCACCCTACGCCTGACTTTTGGCCCGGTAGAAGGCTTCGAGGCAAACGGGACTATCATGCAACCTTTCACAACATTTGGTGGCATGTACGACCGCTATATTGGCTGGGGAGGCAACGAAGCTAACGCCCATGATGGTATGTGGGCATTGCCTCAAAGGTGGCTGGACAAACGCCCCAATATTAATCCTGACGAAAAGCTAAACTTCAGCCACAGTGTCGACATCATAGGCGGAAACTCTGGTAGCCCTGTCATAAACAAAAAGGGCGAAGTGGTTGGCCTCATTTTCGATGGCAACATTACCATGCTACCAGGTCGCTATTACTATGACGAAAACAACAACCGTGGCGTTTCTGTCGATGCCCGCGCCATAATCGAAACATTAGATAAAGTCATGGATGCCAAACATCTGGTCAGAGAACTGATAGGCAAGTAGTTTTACAATAGTACATCCAAGGTAGCCACCTGTGTAGCCCGATAGGTGTTCACACAGGTGGCTCTTTATGTTTCTTTCAAAATATTTTCGTTGCGCCGTAGGGTGCATCAATTCTTGTTTTAGCCACTTGTCACTTGTCACTATAGCTATTTACGTTTTTTGTTGTTCACGTAACGGCGAGCCAAGCCCGCCTATGAACAACAAACGGCCATGATTTGCGGGCAAATCCTGGCATATAGCAGTTCAACTACAAAAAGTTGAACCGCTATATATTGTGCATTTCCCTGATTTCGCAATGGTATGAAATCTCTGCCTACCCAATTCGATCTGGATGGCTCCTAATATAGCAGACGGACATGTCGCCGCCCTTAGGATGCTTTTTCCCAGAGATATAGGTGTCCAGCCAGCCCTAACCAAAAAGTCTATTTCCTTGTCTGTAATGCCTCCCTCTGGCCCATGGGTAAATGCGATATCTTCTAGAGTTAGTTCCGGATTGGGGCCTGCGGTCATTAGCTCGTAGGCTACCCAGCGTTGTTTTATATCCAGAGAATGTAATGATTCTAGTGGCACTGGCATTAGCAAATCTGGTATGCGACTGCGATGAGATTGTTCACATGCAGATTGAACAATTTTTCTCCAACGATCCATTCGCCTCTCTACTTTACTTTTGTTGTACTGGCTCCTCTCATATATCACGGGCTGAAAAATAGTGGTGCCAAGTTCAACCGCCCCAGGCAGAAACTCGTCCCAGAGGCTCAATTGAGCCGTGATTGGCAGGTAGGCATAAATTTTTATGGGGGCTTCTCTATCTTCATGTATCGGTGCCACTAACCTGATTGTCGCTTTGTTATTATCAATACTTGCAAGTTCGCCTCGCCAGATTCCATTTGGAAATATTATTTCCAGACAATCTCCGAGGTGAAGTCTGAGCACAGATATGTGTTTTGTCTGCGCACCATCCAGGAGCAGTGTCTGGTTTTCCGTAAGCTGGATCAAATCTGGTATGAAAAATCTTGGAAGACTCATAAACGTGACCAAAACTAAAAAAATCGCGCCGCTTTTAGGGGCGCGACAAATAATTGCTCTCTACAAAACATCCCTCTACTTAATAGAAATACCTATAGGAGCAAGGGCATAAATGCCATTTGGGTCATTGAGTGAGCGCAATTGCTGAGCTACATCCATCAGCTCATTTTTGGTAGCGTCAAAGGTTCCTATTTTTGCCAGCTTGCGCTTTTCAGAACCGCCAAAGGCTTTCATAAAACGTTCCATAGGAGATTGTGGAGCCTTTGGTTTGTCTACGCGGTAGTCATCTTCGATTTTTGCTAGCTTGGCCGCATGTGCAATCGCCACATCTAAACCACCAAGTTCGTCAACCAACTTTAAGTCCACTGCGCGCCGTCCTGTCCAGACCCGTCCTTGAGCGATTTCATGGACTGCATTGACGTTATTGATTTTTCGACCATCAGACACTTTTTCTAAAAACTGGCTGTATACATAATCTACGAGTGCCTGTGCCCTCTGTTGCTCTTCAGAATTCATAGGTCTAAATAGTGATGGATTACCAATTTTTGTCAACTGAACAGAATCAAAAGTGATTCCGTGGTTGTTTGCTAGTTTTTTGGCGTTAGGAAACATTCCGAAAACACCAATAGAACCTGTGAGTGTACCCGGCTCTGCAAAGATGTAGTCGGCATAAGTGGAAATCCAGTAGCCACCGGAGGCCGCAAGGTTGCCCATAGAAACAACCAGAGGCTTTTCCTTTTTGAGGGCAATAACTTCGCGTAGGATGACATCTGATGCCATTGCGCTACCACCAGGGCTGTTTACACGTAGCACAACCGCCTTGACATTACTATTCGTCCGTAATGCGCGCAATTCTCTAGCAAGGCTATCACCACCAATTTCGCCAGAGCCACCCTCTCCGTCTACTATCGTACCTTCAGCAACTACAACGGCTATCCTATTGCGACTCTTTATGGGTGCGGTTGGAATCTTGGCGTATGTTTCAATGCTAATCTGTGGAAAGTCCTTTGAAGTGGCATCTTTTCCAGCCAATTTTTTTAGCTCGTCAAGAACCTCGTCATAGTATGCCAACTGGTCAACTATGTTGGTATCCTTTGCTTCTATAGCACTCATAAGCCCTTTAGTATTAGCTAAACGCTGAATATATTCTGGCTCTAATTTTCGACCATTTGCGATTTCCGATACCATGCCATTCCAAATTTCTTCTAGGTAAGCCCGCACCTGTTCGCGGTTTTCGGCACTCATCTGGTCTTGGATGAAGGGCTCAACCGCGCTTTTATACTTGCCAACTTTTGTGACTTGAACCTGAATCCCGTACTTATCAAACGCTTTTGAAAAAAACATCAAATTGGCTGATGGTGCAGTAATGTCTATTGCTCCAAAAGAATTAACGATTATTTTTCCTAGCCCAGAACAGAGATATAGCTCTCCGCGCCCCCAAGTTTGGTTGTAAGAAATCACGCTCTTTTTCTTTTCGAATCTGAGCAGTGCTTGTCGAAGCTCCAGCAGTGCCGCGGCCCCGCCTCCTCTTAGATTTCCGGTAATAAAAAGGCCAGAAATTTTTGGGTCATCAGAGGCTTTGTCTAAAGCCTGAATGAGCATTGGCAGAGGGGTATCCTGGCTTAAATCTCCCCCAATAGCCTTTTGAATAGCTACCGCAGGGTCATCCTCAGAATTACCATCCAGCAGGTCGCGGTTTAGGTTAAGTATCAATACTGCTTTACTTGGGACAACCGGAGGCTTTGGCCCCATAGATGCCACCAAAATCATAAAAAAAGCAAAAAATCCAGCCAAAGCCAGCACCACAGCGAGCAGGGAGCCTAAAAAGGACTGTAAAAAAGTTTTCATGGAATGCTCCAAAAAATGTTTTGATGGGTTTGAACCATTCTTCTGTTAGCTGGCACCAAAATGCCTTTTCAACAATCCTTGGAAGGCCATGCCGTGGCGAGCTTCATCCTTACACATCTCGTGTACCGTATCATGAATGGCATCAAGGTTAAGTTGCTTTGCTTTTGTCGCTAAATCCTTCTTGCCCTGAGTAGCACCATGTTCTGCTAGAACTCGCATCTCTAGATTTTTCTTAGTTGAAACGTCAACAACTTCACCGAGCAATTCTGCAAACTTGGCGGCGTGTTCGGCTTCTTCAAAGGCAATCCGCTTATAGGCTTCGGCAACTTCAGGGTAGCCCTCCCTATCCGCCTGCCGACTCATGGCCAAGTACATCCCAACTTCTGTGCACTCTCCCATGAAGTTTTGGCGTAATCCTTCAATGATTTCCGGGTCAACATCCTTTGCAACACCTATTCTATGCTCATCGGCAAATGCCAGGTTATCGCCGGACTGCTCTTTGAATTTGCTGGCAGGCACTTTGCATTGGGGGCATTTTTCAGGGGGTTCAGAACCCTCGTGAACATAACCGCAAACAGTACAGATAAATTTCTTCATGGCAATTCTCCTAAATTGTCCATCCGGCATCACTGCCGGAGAAATACAAGTGGCTACACCTGCAAGGAATGTGACTCGCTAATTCACAAAAATGCCCCCATGGCAATAGCAGGCTTCCTGAACAATAGCACATAAGAGCATTATAGTCGTTTACTTGTGAAAAGCAACGCTTGGAGCATGTCATAGTGATCTGCAATTTCTCCAACTCTAAATAGCACAAGCATGCCATTTAGAGTCAGGGAAACTGAAACAGCCAAACTCTATTCTTCAATCAGCCCTGGGGTTTCCTTCTTGCTCTGCAATACTCCCCAAACTATTACTGCAAGGCAAATGAGAGCCAAAATAGCCCCGATAGTCTTATTAGTATTCATGGGTTGGCCTACCATGTCAGGTGTGATAAGCATCTCACCAACTGTGGTATCTACAATTTCTGTATGGTGCAATGTTTGACCTACCATCTCTTCTGTAATTGTCACTGTATATACTGAAGTATCAGCAGTTCCGATGGCATCCATCTTTTGCCCAACCATACTTTCAGTAATAGGCACTATATTTTCCCTAGTATCAAGCATATCGCGGGTGATGATTCTGCCCCCACTGAGGGAGAAGCTCATAATAACGCCTAACAACAACAAGCTGACCATGTTCATAACCTTAATCAGCGGATTAATTGCAGGGCCGGCTGTATCTTTCAGTGGGTCGCCAACCGTGTCGCCTGTGACGGCGGCTTTGTGAGCCTCGCTACCCTTGCCACCATATACCCCATCTTCAATTAGCTTTTTGGCGTTATCCCAAGCTCCGCCGGCATTAGCCATAAACACAGCAAGCAGTTGGCCAACCACTATCATACCAGCCAGAAATCCCCCTAAGGCATAGGGGCCGAGTAAGAGACCGACTGTCATGGGGGCAACAATCGCCAATAGTCCGGGGCCAATTAGTTCTTTTTGAGCAGTTGAGGTGCAGATGTCAACCACACGACCGTAGTCGGGCTTTTTCTTACCTGCCCAAATATCGGCATCTCGGAATTGGACTCGACATTCCTTAACGATGTAGTAGGCGGCGCGTCCAACAGCTCTGATAAGGCTGGAACTAAACAGGAAAGGAACTGCTCCACCTATCAGCAAACCAATTAAGATTTTGGGGTCTGCAACAGAGAGCATACTGGAATGTTCGTTATACTGTTTCATCGTCATTTCTGCAATTTTGTCTTCGCTACCCACAGCAATGACGGCAATGAAGCTGGCGAACAATGATACTGCCGCTATAACAGCACTGCCAATGGCGATACCCTTTGTTTCAGCCTTGGTGGTGTTGCCTACAGCATCTAGGTCTGCCAATATCTGTCGGGCGCGCTGATAGCTACCTACCTCCTTAGCTTCCATTTCATCTTTTTCGTAGCCCATTTCGCCAATGCCGTTTGCGTTATCTGCAACTGGTCCAAAGACATCCATAGAAATGGTATTGCCTGTTAGAGTCAGCAGACCAATACCTGCCATTGCAACGCCATAAGCAATAAACATAGGCGAAGTGCCAGTATAGACTAGTACTGAGACAAAAATGGCGGCGGCCAAAATCACTAACGTTGCGACAGTGGATTCATAGCCAACAGCAAAGCCTTCGATGATGTTAGTAGCATGTCCAGTGGTGCAATTTTTTGCAAGACCTTGCACAGGCTTGTGACTTGTATGGGTGTAATAGCTTGTCACTTTATTTAATGCTACAGCCAAAAAGACACCTATCAGGCAGGTTATGGCGGGGCGCATGTCTAGGTATTCAACCCCAAAGTTTGCCCAGAAAGGAAGGTTCGCTGGGTTTCCACCAGGGAAAGCGTAATTGGCCATGTCACCCATTTTTTGCACAATGGTCGGATCGAAGCGGAGATAGAAGAAGCCCAATACGATGAAGCCTACTACAGAAAGCACTGAACCTATCCAGAACCCCCTGTGAACGCTCTTGAGAGCTGTGTCGCTTGTGTCATTAGGGCCAGCTTTAACAGTATAGGTACTGATGATAGAGGCCACAACGCCAATGGCTCTAACTAATAGTGGAAAAAGCACACCCTTGTGACCAAAGGTTGCCATGCCAAGAATCATAGCGGCGACAATTGTAACCTCGTAGCTTTCAAAAATATCTGCGGCCATTCCCGCGCAGTCGCCCACGTTGTCACCAACATTATCAGCGATGGTCGCCGCGTTGCGGGGGTCATCTTCGGGAATGTCTTTTTCGATCTTGCCAACTAAGTCGGCACCTACATCTGCGGCCTTGGTATAAATTCCTCCTCCAACTCGCATGAAGAGAGCCAACAGAGTTCCACCAAATCCAAAGCCAAGCAGAGCCTCGTATGCTTCGGTTCCATATAAGAGGAATATCAGCGTGCCCCCCAAGAGTCCCAGACCGTCTGTGAGCATACCGGTGATCGTGCCAGTGCGGTAGCCAAGTTGCATTGCAAGGCCATAGCTGTGTTTTGCGGCGGCGGCGACACGGAGGTTGCCAATGGTGGCCAAGCGCATACCCACATACCCTACCGCCCAAGAAAATAGTGCACCAACCATGAAGGCAATTGCACGGCCAAATTTGAAAGCGGCATAATCGCTTGCCGTGGTGAAATAGAGAACAACAGTGATAACGAGAATTAAAGGACCAATCTTTCTAAATTGTGCCGAAAGATAAGCCATAGCACCTTCCCTAACAGCAGACGCTACTTCCTGCATTTTGGGTGTGCCCGAATCTGCATTTCTTACCTGCTTAACCAGCATCAGGGCATAAAGCAATCCAGCAATGGCTATTCCCACAACAACTATAAGGCAGACTCGCTCGAAGATATTAAAATTTTCTTTATCGAGAAATGGA
Source organism: Holophagaceae bacterium (assembly GCA_009783055.1). GTDB lineage: Bacteria > Acidobacteriota > Holophagae > Holophagales > Holophagaceae > WRHW01. The sequence continues at coordinate 58,156 of WRHW01000006.1, read as the reverse complement.
GTGAACCATTGAAAGCCATGTCCATCACCTGAGCCATTTCCAGCGTCTATAACACTTTGGGCACGCAGAAAAATGGCACCTCCAAAAAACGCCAGCAAGCCAACTAAATAGGCAAGTCGCGCTTTAGGCGAGGCTGTTAGCTGTTTTAACCACCTGATAAGCATTTTGCACTCCTGAAATGAAGGTACTGGCAAATATGAGAGGCAAATTCCCCTCTAACCGTAAATATAGCAGAAAAATGATTTATATTGGTTTTCAACTCCAAACATTTTTTTGCCAGTTGGTGCCAAAACAGTTTCACATTTTTGCGTTATTAGCTGACAGCGGAAAATAGTGGTTAGTGACTGGCAGATATTATATCCTACACACAATGAAACGTGTTGATTTCAAATTTGATCTCCCAGAGATATTAATTGCCCAACACCCCTCCAAAGAGCGGGACGGAGCCAGGTTGTTGGTTGTGGATGTAGTTAGTGGAAAGTTGTATCACTCACATATCCGACAGTTATCAGAATGGGTACCTGCGGAATCGCTATGTGTTCCAAACGATGTAAAGGTTCGTCATGCGCGACTATTTTTACGACGTAACGGTGGCGGCGTGGGTGAGGCTCTCTTGCTTAAATCACTCGGCAACAATCGCTTTGAAGCCCTGGTGCGCCCCGGAGCAAAATTAAGAAAGGGAAAACAGGCAAGTATCGTGGAAATCAACAATGGGGCAACTTTGGCAACCCTATTGGTTGAAGCTGAACTAGAGGAAGGGTTGAGGATAATTCAGATATTGGGCGGCAGACCCATCGACTGGGAGGCAATAGATGGAATGGGACAATTGCCGCTACCACCATATATTCAACGCCCTGCCGATTCTGAGGATGATAAGTGCTATCAGACCACATTCCACGCCGGCCAAGGTGAAGCTGTTGCGGCACCTACAGCCGGACTTCATTTTACAAAAGCACTTATAAACTCGCTGGAGCAAAATGGTTGCCTGTGGCGACCAATACGTCTCCACGTGGGGTTGGGAACATTTCGTCCCATGACTACCGAAAATATCGAAGACCACGCCATGCACGAGGAAAGCTATGAAATATCAGACCAAACTGCCTTAGAACTTGAAGAAACCCTGCACAATCGTTCAAGAGGACTGCTGGCCATAGGCACTACCGCCCTGAGGACGCTAGAGTCCGCATGGGATGGGGCAAACCTGGCTCGGAAAGGCGCAACAAAGATTTTTATTCGCCCCGGATATAAAATTTCTACAGCCAACCATCTCCTGACTAACTTCCACCTGCCCGAAAGTACTCTATTTGTGCTGATCTGCGCGCTGTTGGGTGTAGAACAGGCTCACCACGCCTATAAAATTGCCATACAGGAAAAATATCGCTTTTTTAGCTATGGGGATGCGATGCTGGTCAAAAATATTTTTTGACATAAACGCAACAATCTTCACAATTAAAACTGCCATTGCCACAGCCATACAATTGACTGATTTTGTAAAAGGGTTTTTAATAGATATATATCCCTGTGACTCATTCCATAGTCAAAACGGGTGTTTTATTATCCATAACCTATAGGAGAAAACCATGGACGCGTTGCTTCAAAAGCCTGAGACCAAGCTACTCTGGAACTATTTCATTGAGCTGTGCAAGATTCCTCATGGATCAAAAAAGGAGGCCGCCGCCGCTAATTGGGTTGCCGAGCAGGGGCGCGCCCTTGGGCTAGAAACCATTCAGGATGAAGTTGGAAACGTTGTTATACGCAAACCGGCGACACCCGGCTACGAAAAACTCCCAGGATTTATACTCCAAGCCCATGTAGATATGGTTTGCGAAAAAAACGAAGATACCGTGCATGATTTTGACAAAGACCCAATTAAGCTCCAGATTAAAGGCGATAATCTCTACGCTGTTGGCACAACTCTTGGTGCTGACAATGGAGTAGGTGTCTGCACTGGTTTAGCTATTCTTGCCTCCAAGGATTTACAACATCCTCAGGTTGAGGTGCTTGTAACCATTGATGAAGAGATGGGCTTAAATGGTGCCAACTTCTTTAAAGGTGGCATCCTGACAGGAAAATATTTTCTCAATTTGGATAGCGAAGAGGAGGGATTCTTAACAATTGGTTGCGCTGGTGGTATAGATACAGAAGCCAAAAAGAAAGTTGCACTTTCAGCTCCTGCTTCTAGTAGCAAAGGTTTCAAACTAAAAGTTTCTGGCCTAAAGGGTGGACATAGCGGTATTGATATCAACAGTAGCAGGGGGAATGCAATAAGGATTTTGGCTCGCACTCTATACGCGCTTCAAAATGGAACCAAGGTAGGCATCGCCAGCCTAAAGGGTGGCAACAAGCGGAACGCCATACCACGCGAGGCTACGGCAATTTTGGCATTACAAGATGAGGCAAAGGCTAAATCAATAATTTCTGCTGTGGTAGCCGAAACCAAGCAGGCCATTGGAAAATTTGACCCCGATCTTCAAATTACACTAGAGCCAGTTGACCTTCCTGCAAAAGTGATTGCCGATAATGATGCAATAGCAGTTGTAAATACACTCTTTACGATACTTCATGGAGTGGTGGCCATGAGTCCTGAGATGCCAGGCTTAGTGCAGACAAGTACAAACTTAGGTGTCTTGGATACTCAAGAAGACATTGTTAGCTTCTATATGTTGCACCGCTCTTCGATTGATGCATCTAAGATGACAGTCGTTGATAGAGTGAGTGCCCACTGTGCCCTTGGAGGTTTTGAGACAACTCATATTGGGGGCTACCCAGGTTGGAAGCCGGAGCCTGACAGCGACTTAGTCAAGCTAATCAACGAGGTTCACAAAGCAACCTTTGGCAAAGATATGGAGGTTGTCGCTATTCACGCAGGTCTGGAATGTGGCATCATAGGCGAAAAATATCCAGGTATGCAGATGGTATCTATTGGGCCTGATATGTGGGATGTACATACTCCCGAAGAGCATGTAAACATACCATCAGTTGGTAACTTCTGGAAATTCCTCCTTGCGATCCTTTCCAAAAAATAAGGATTTATAGTTGCTCTATAAAACAAGACAACTAACTGGGAGTTTTGTTTGTTATAGCAATGAAAAGATGGATTCGATAAAGGCTCTGGGACTCTATCGCAGAAAAGACTTTATAGAAAAGGCATTTGACAACATCAAAGAACGGCTGAACACGCGGCAGACTTTGGTTTACTAATACCGAGTTGCAATGCTTTGGTTGCAACTCGGTATTAAACACATTTTGTTATTATTCCAAACTTATCTTGATATAGTCTCCATCACTGGTTGTAATCTCCAGCAATAAATCTCCTACTTTGAATTCATTCAGCAATTTTAGTATTTCATCAGCCTTCATGCCTGGTTTTTCTTCGCCGTTTACTTTTATTTCGTTGCCTTCAATTGTCTTCAAAAATGTCTTTGCCAGAGCTATGGGAAATCTGATTAGCACAGATTCAGGAATTTCACTTCCTTTCCCCTGCCTTAATAGGCTCTTGGTTTGAGATGTCTCGATTTCTACCTTAATAAATTTTGGGGTTTGGGCATCTGCGGGCAATAAAATGCCTGCGACCAGCAAACATGGAACTATGTAGCGCATGTGACCTCCTCTTCGATCAGTATATACGGCTACGGAGAACGCTATTTGTGGTTTAGTGGAAATAAGAATTGGGAAAAATGCAATTTGGTATAAAATTTTTTTACGAGGTCAAACATGAACATCAGAAATTCTTTTCTAGCACTGCTCCTACTTGCACTCCCAAGCAACTATGTGGCATCCCAAACTGCCGCTACGGCTAAAGGGGAGTCTGCAATAAGGGGGCGTGACGCCGTGGCCACTGTTGCTAGACTATCAGATAAAAATACCGCTGGACGACTAACTGGGCATGCGGGCTATACGAATGCCGCGAAGTATTCGCTTTCACGCTTTACATCATTGGGACTAAAAGGGCAACTTCAGGCATATCCACAGCCCCATTCTGTACTTGATGGGGGTAGCTTGGTGGCTACTCTTAATGAAGAAAAAGTTCATACCGCCGAACTGCTAAAGGAATTTCTGCCCTTGTTGTTTTCTGACTCTGGGCAAACAAAGGCTCCATCAGTATTTGTCGGCTGGGGCATTCATGCGCCGGAGCTTGGCTACGACGACTATGCAAGAGTAGACGTTAAGGGCAAGTTTGTAGTCTGTTTTCGTGGTACTCCTGACAATGACCCTAAGTGGGTTTACCATGATGAACACCGCACTAGGATGAAGGTCGCCAGCGAGAGGGGAGCTGTGGGGCTAATATATGTTTATTCGACAGTAATCGCACATCCTAACGGAGACTTAATTCCAAAGTTTTTGGTGACAATGATAAGTGATTCCTTTTTTGACAAGCTACTGACTGCTGAAGGTAGTACGACAGAGGACCTTACAAAGCAGTTGCGACAAACGAAAAAACCTGCTTCATTTCCTTTAGATGCAGTAATTGACCTTTCTGTTAAGGCTCGCCACTTCCCTAAGTCCGAGGGCTATAACGTGGTGTCATGGCTTGAAGGCTCTGACCCCAAACTCAAGGAAGAGTGTGTAGTGATTGGTGGGCATTTGGATGGTGTTGGGGATCATATAGGGCTTAGGTTTCCCGGTGCCGAGGACAATGCCTCTGGTAGCGCAGTTGTGATTGAAATAGCTAAAGCATTTGTAAAAAATGGTTTGCGCCCTAAAAGGAGCGTTGTTTTTGTTTTATTCGGTAGCGAGGAACAGGGCGGACATGGATCAGCCCACTTTGCAGAGAACCTACCTCCTCAATTCAAAAAAATGTCAGCCTTCATCAACTTCGACATGGTCGGAATGGGAACAAAAGTAAATACAAGCATGAGCGAATTGATGGAAACCCACCGCGGGAAATTGGAGGCTTCAGATCAGGGGCTATCAGTGCTTGGGAATATAAGGATGGTAAGGACATTGGGGGTGCGGAGTGGAGATATCGTTCCATTTTTCAAAAAGGGTGTGCCCTTGATTGGCCTTAGTTCCAATGGTCCCCGACCAGAAGACCTCTACCACCAACCCGGAGATACGCATAACCTAGTTCAGGCTGAAATAATGGAAAAAACATCCAAACTAATGTTTAGGTTTGGCTACGAACTGGCCAATTTAGATTAGGGTTTTTAGCAAGCCGGATATAATTCTGAGAGTTTTCACTATAGTGACGCGTCCCCCTGATACCAAGTTGCTCCCGGTTGGGTGCAACTTGGTATAAATTGTGGCTCCAATAGCCTCAAATGGGGAAAATACCTCGCGGTTTTGCAACAGACTCACATTTTTATAACATTGCAATTGTATACAGAGCCAATGTAGGGCAAACTGGATATGATTATTGTTTTTTCTTTTAAGATGTTATGAATCTTTTACACGAGCCAAAGCCACCTCGCAGAATGATGGAACTCCTGCAGGATAGGTATGTCTTTTTGTCGGTGCTTGGGCACGGAGGATCGGGAACTGTCTATGAGGTTCGCAATATCCAGCTAGAACGCGTAGAGGCACTAAAAGTTTTAGATAATTCGATGAGTCCGGAAACTACGAGACGGTTTGTTCAGGAGGCAAGAATCTCGGCATCTCTTGACCACCCAGGCATCGTAAGGGTTTACGACTTTGGACAATTGGATGGGGCCATTTGGTACAGTATGCAGTTGATTGATGGGCCGTCCCTTTCCGACATCATGGAGTCAAAAAAGAGGATAGATGCCACCGGCGCTTCCAGACTTGGGGTTGCACTATTAGAGGCTCTTGCATTCAGCCACAAAAATGGGATCATTCACAGAGACATCAAACCGGCAAACATATTGATTCAGCCCAGTGGCTATCCATGTCTAACTGATTTTGGAATTGCAAAATTTTCAGGTTCTAACGACTTTACTGAAACTGGTAGCATGATGGGCACTCCTGCTTATATGGCACCGGAACAGGCGGAAGGCAAACCCGTTGATGGCAGAACCGACCAGTATGCCCTTGCCATTACGTTGTATAGAGCAATTGCTGGCAAGTTGCCCTTTTCATCTGACGAGCCAATGGCAACTCTTGTGTTAAGGCTTAAAGAAGACCCAGAGCCAATCGAGTGGCACTGTCCTGAATTTCCGGAGCCACTCCGACGGGTACTAATGAAGGCTCTCTCTAGGGAAATGGATGATCGATACCCGACTATTGAAGAAATGCAGAAAGAGTTACAACTTGCCGCGGCATCTTGCAATATTCACTGGAATAAGCCCTTTGATGGCTATGAACACAAGTTGATCGTCAGGAAACCAATCGAGATTTGCGATGTCGGGTATCTTGATGATTACGCACCCATAACGGCTCAGCCCCCCAAGTCAGATGAAGGCAGGAAGGGGTTTCTTTTAGGGGCCGCCCTTGTTGCTTTTATTGCCATAGCCTGTGCTATTTATTTTATGAAACCGGATGCTACTAGTGGTAATAACGAAGGTAACGGGTCTGCCGGTGGTGTCGCTCCGTCTGAGTCTATTCCCGTAAAGGCTGATGAAACATCCCCAACGCCTACCCCAAGCAATCCAAAAACGCCTGCGGAATCCCGGCCAACGCCATCCCCCGAAACACCTCCCAAGGTTACTCCTGTCAGGCGACCTGTTTCAACAGCAGTGCTGGTGACAGAAAAATTACCCGAATCAATTGTTATCCCGCCGGAGTTAGACGGAAAAATGGTTCAGGCAAGAGTGACCGTTGGCGAAAACGGAAAAGTAGTAAAATGCACCATATTAAACAAAGGACTGAGTCCGACAGAAATGGAGTTTGCAAGGTCAGTTGCAATGGTATTGGAGTTTTCTCCCGCCTTGGCAGAAGATGGCAATCCTGTGGAATCAGAATGTACTGTAGCTGTTCCGCTGAGGAGAACAAATTGATGCGAGTCCTATATATCTCCCTTCTCTTACTCCTTGTGGCCTGCCAAAAAGTTGTTGTGCCGGATGCTCCACCTGCCGAGCCGCCTCCCGTCCATGGGATTTCAGCAACGATAACAACCATGCCACACCAAGACGGAATAATATTTGACGGAAAAAATATTGGTCAGTCTCCTGCTACTCTAGAGGTCAACACTATTGATCAACTTACTGATAGCCTGTTTCCTGCAAGTGCTCCAGACGGTTTGGTTGAACAGAGGATTAAGGTTATCAGCGATAGCAAGGTTGAAGTAACGCTAATTTTAGACCATGATCTTTCAAAGATGGCCAAGGCACTTAACCTTACCAAAATCCTAGTCTTTGATTATGGTGAAGAGATTACTTTTGATTTCAATAAATCAGATATAAAGCCTGACTTAAAACCCCTTCTCAAAAAACAAGCCGAAATACTCAACGAATACTTCAAAGGGGTTGATATATTTATCTGCGGACATTCCGACTCACTCGGTAGCCGTCAGCGAAATCTACAAATATCATTAGAAAGAGCTATGTCGGTTTACAACGAGTTGATCGAAGCAGGTGTGCCTAATGCCAGTATGAAGGTGCAGGGGTTTGCAAATGATTTTCCGTTAGTGTCCAATGATACCGAACAAGGACGCGCCCGAAATAGACGAATAGAAATAATTCTTGGCCGATAGACCTAGTGCAGTGTAACACTTAAATGTTACACTACACTAGGGTCGGGATTTGCCCGCAAATCACGACCGCTAGATGCTTGCAAGGCGGACTTGCTACGCCGTTAAGCAAGCATCTAAAGCGTTACGTGGTACTAGTTCTATACATTTTTTTGGGAGGGGTGGAATGACCCTGAGAGTTGTTGAGTGTGTACCAAACTTCAGTGAAGGCCGCGACATGGCCAGGATAAAGGCAATTACTGACGCTATGGAAAGCGTTGCTGGAGTCAGGTTATTAGATGTAGACCCAGGTGCCGATACCAACAGAACTGTAGTAACCATCGTAGGCGACCCCGATGGAGTTGTTGAGGCCGCTTTCAGGGGCATTAAAAAGGCCAGCGAAGTAATTGACATGAGGGCACATCATGGTAGCCATCCAAGGATGGGTGCATGTGATGTATGCCCCTTTATTCCTGTAGAAGGTGTGTCAATGGAGGATTGCGCTGAACTTGCCCGAAGGCTTGGCAAAAGGGTAGGCCATGAGCTAAAGATTCCGGTCTATCTCTACGAGGCCGCCGCCAGTAAGCCTGAACGTACCAATCTGGCAGTTGTACGCAAAGGCGAATATGAAGGTCTGGAAGAAAAATTAAATGACCCAAATTGGCTACCAGACTTTGGCCCCGCTACCTTCATACCTACCTTTGGGGCACTAATTACAGGGGCTAGAGAGTTTTTAATTGCATATAATATTACGCTCAATAGCCGTGATAAAGCCCATGCAACGGATATTGCTTTTGAGTTGAGAGAAAAAGGCCGAGTCGCCCGCAGAGGCCAGACCACTGCTTTTTACAGTAGCGGAAAGGAACTATATTATGCGGATGGTTGTTTCCCCTGCGGCAATTGCAATGAAGACTTTGTCACTTTTACTGCCCTCGCAGAGCATTGCAAGGCAATTCATGGCTACGACATAAAGGTTTTACTTTCCTTAAATGACATTAACGCAGATAAGGATGTCATTGGAAAAAAAGCCTATAAGGCAGGGCTATTTAAGGCATGTAAGGCGATTGGATGGTATGTAGATACTTATAAGCGCGCACAATTAAGTATCAATCTAACAAATTACAAAACCACTAGCATGGTTGATGTATTAGAAGCTACCCGCAGGATAGCGATAGATCGTGGTTTGGTTGTAACTGGCTCTGAAATAGTGGGATTAGTTCCCTTTAAGCCTCTCTTTGACGCAGGGCAATTTTACCTACAACAACAGGGTAAGAGCCAATATGTACCAACGGCAGACGTACTCGAAAACGCAGTGTTCAGCATGGGCTTGTCAGATGTGGCTCCATTTGAAATAGATAAAAAAGTATTGGGTCTTCCAAAGACATACCCCAATGGCCTCATGGTCATGTCTGCAATCGAACTTGTCACAGAGGTCAGTCGCGACACGCCCGCCCCCGGAGGAGGTAGCATAGCGGCTCTGGCAGGGGCATTGGGCGCAAGCCTAGCCTCTATGGTTGCAAACTTGACAAAGGCAAAAAATAGTGAGCATGGCTCTCATCTGCTAAAATCGGCTGAGATTGCTCATAGAGTAAAAGACGCGCTAATTTTGGCTGTGGACGAAGATACAAGTGCTTTTAACGCATATATGGATGCAAGGCGACTTCCCCAAAGTACACCAGAGGAAAAGGCCACTAGGGAAGCGGCTATGCTCGATGGACTCAAGGTCGCTGTAAATGTACCGTTCCAAACAGCGACTCTAAGCCTTGAAGCAATGAAAGCGGCGGCCATAGTTGTGGAGCACGGCAACCCTGCTTCAATTACTGATGGCTTGGTAGGATTACAAATGGGATTTGCAGGAGTTAGGGGTGGAATATGGAACGTGCTGATAAATCTAAAGGATATTTCTGATACGGCATACAACAATGAAATGAAAGCAAAATGTAGTGAGTTGTTGATAAAGGCTCAAAAACTGCTTGATGACATAGTTGCCAGTGGTGATGCCAAATTGGAGAAAATGCTTACTCAATGACGAGATCGTGCCGTAAAATACCACCCAAAATTACGCACGTCTACCTTTGCCCCTTCTTCCAATGGCCAATTGAGGCGTAGGGTGACTCTGGCAGATATTTCAGTATCGGGCTCGTACGACCAAAAACTAAATCCCACCAGCTTATCGTCCACAATCACATCAAAATTGGTTGGGGCGTTGTTCATAGTAATCGGGTGTATTGGTCGTTTTTCCCACGGGATATGTATCGTGAACTGTATCAAGACTGGTGTCACCATAGTGATGTCGGTGAAGTGGGAGGGACTTACAGTTGTCTTTTTTACTAGGTCATATATATGGGCTGGTCTAATGGGTTTCTTTACGCCACCCTTCCTGAGAAATGGATGAATACCGTTTACTGTTGGAGATGAGCCATCTGGATTAGGGTTATAGGCATCGCGGCCAATGAAGTCAAATTTATTGCTTGGATAGCCGCGATCCCCTTGTTGAGATTCCTTTAGGCCAATATTCCATACATTTGGTGTATTCCACGATACCCAGTTGATAAGTGGATTTCGCTCGCCAGTATATGGGTTGTGCCGTGCGGTCTCAGGGACTGTTGCCCCCCATGCGATCAAGTTGTCAACGCTAGTCCAGTGGCTAAATTCTTCGTTTTGTTCCTTTAGTAGCTCCCAGTCTTCAGGGATAACCCTGTAGTCAGGGTCGCCCACCCTGTTTTCGTACCATAGCCCCAAGTCACCATTAAAGAAAATTCTTTTATGAACTTCAAAACCATAGGGATCATAACGCAACAATTCTTCCCTTGTGTTTACAGGTGTCCATGTTCCATCGTTGATGCCAAGGAATGATTCGCGCTCTGTGCCATGCCAGTGTGTAGAAAGGACAGAAATATATTCCCCCCTCTGGCCACAATAGGCTCTGACTTCGTTTACATCGTGCCATCGTCTGCCATTATCTTGGTGAACAGCCGTAAGCCATGCAGAAGTTATGTCGTCGTATACGTTTCGCGCATAAGTTACATTCCGGCCAGACCCTTGTGTAAATGCGTCAATGCCATGTCCGCCCTCATGGTAGAAGAGGGATTCATTTTTGTATCTGTTTAGGTTGAGTTCTTTCCAGATGTTGACATCCTCGCATTGAAATGTGTTGCCCCCCCAGCCTTCTACATACAGCGCGTTATGAAAATTAACGCCTATCTGTCCTCTGTGGGTGGGCTGTTTTGCGGGATGGTGAGCATAAACAGACCCTGCAACAATTTGCATTCCGCCACCATTTGCCACGGCACCATCTGCAATCCTCTGCCCTACCCTGTCATAAGTAGTTCCTTCTTTGTGCAGGTATAGTAGGCCAGAATAATCGGCGGGCGGACTACTTATGCCAAAGGGTTGCTGGTAGTTGGGGTCATGTGCAGGGAAGTCAGCTCCGCCAGCACTTTTTTGATATGTAATAGTAGAGTTATTGGCCAGTGACAGGTCAAAATAATATGCTCCAGCCTTTAAGGTATTGAGTTTTACCATTCCATCTGCATAAATGTAATAGCCTGTTAGTGGGCTACGATAGACACTGCTAACCCAAGGCATAAATTCAGCCTTGTGTTGCCCTTTAGCTAATATGTTGCCCCCCCAGTCCTTTACAGGGTCTGCCGTGCCAGTAAACTCCACTGAAATTACTCCAGCAAGCCCCGCGCCCCTTTTTGTTGCCTCCATTAAATCGACAAATTCACCTCGCTTGAGGGCAGTAGGGCTGGCGGTCATGTTATTGGCAATCCAACCATCATTGCTTACTTTACGCTCGGCAATATCCTGACTAGTGAAGCCGTTGAAGCCTCGCCCATAAGCACCTTTTGATAGTGGCTTGTCATGGCCGGAGCCGATGGGCTTTGTTGATGTGCCCCCAAAATTTGTGGCTGTTCTGCCATAGCCAGTATTCAATGTGATTGCTTGCCACGCATATCCACCCTGAACCAAGTCATTTCTGATACCGTCCCCACTGCCACTAACTTCGGAAATATTTGTCAACTCCACGCCATCCAAATAGACCTTCCAGTTTTTGGGATTAGTAACTGCTGTGATGGTGCTTACCTCGCGATTAAATTTTATTTCTATCTGGGAGTCAGAAATTACGTGGACGTGCTCTATCGCTAGTGGCGAGTAGGGTTTGCCATCAATCCCAAAATTGTCGACCTGACTGCGCCAAAACCATGGATGGCTTTTTTTCATAACATCATTTGACATGCTTGCATTGACTGAGCCGCCCTGTCCCCAGCCACCCCACTCGGCATTTGAGCGACTTCCTGCAACATAGGCATCAGCAGTGCCTGAAAAATATTCATACTTGCCATGAATACCAGACAACGCCACATAGAGTTTATTGTCGTACGATTCAAGTTCTGCGCGGGTATTTACCGGAAACCTAGTTGCCTGCCAAGAGCCATCCTCTGATTCTGGCACAAGTTCAAAATGCACCATGGCACCGTAAACATAGTAGTCTTCTGCACTCTTTCGCATAACTGTGCCTGGCCATTTTTGGCTGGATTCACTAGCGACGAAAGCACTCCGAATCTGAAAGTCGTAGCGATAGTCATCAGGCCGGTTATACCCGCTTAGTGGGTAGCGCAAACAACCTTCCATTACACCAAGCTGATAGTACAGACGAAAGAATGCTTCTGCAAAATAGAAAAAATTTGTCCGGGTGCGAGCAGGAGTTTTGCTACCGCTGAGGCAAACTTCGCTGTCATGCCTCATCACGTCGTCTGCCGTGGTGACTATGACTGCTTTTTCACGTGTTCCATGAATGACGCGCCTATTGTATATATCGTTGTGGCTCATAGTTTTGTAGTTATATAACTCACGGTATTCGGGAGCCTCATACACAGACTGGCTTGGCCCCACTACTACTGCTCTAAAATTTGCATCTACCATTGGAATGTTTAGATATTCAGCGCGACCCACAAACCTGTTGATGCCCTCGCCCAGCATGTCTGTCACCCACATTGCGTCATATCTCTGAATAGAAGCACTAAAGGTGCTATTGTTTAATTGCACTCCGTCCATACCTGCAGTTGCCGAACCCCAAACCCATAGCCTAGACATATGGCCGATCTGCGAAAAACCATAAAATGGTTTCCAAGACGCTATTTTTTTGGCCTTGCCACAATTAATTTCAACTCTTTTGGCGGTAGATTGTCCATGTGTTAGATAGGTATTTGTACCTGCAACTTGGTTTACACGTTGTCTACCTAGTGGCACAAGTGGCGCACCGCTTGCGTCTAGCGGAACTTTTAGCCTGATGTTTACAACCCCGCCATTTTCTGCCCATTTATATTGGCCGAAATTAAAAAAAGAAAGATATTCCCAATCTGATGTAGCAAGCGGTTTAGCGTCAATAAAAACTTCAAAGATTGCCTTGGCCTCGGCATCGTTTGATACAGGCTTAGAATATTGGATTTCGATTTCCCTATCAGTAATCAGGCGGACACTGCCCATGTTGCCCTCATTGTGCGGTTGCACACCAAACAGGCTCACCCAGGCCGACAAGAGGAGAGACATCGAAAAGCGCATAGAAAATAACGATGTACCTAGCATAAGACTGCCTCCTATAGATGGGCTTTGAACGTGAGAAAAAACCTTTGCACAGCTCTACTGTATTAGTGGCATTTGAAGATACTAAAGCTGGATTACTGATTTACTGAGGTATATATACAGTATAACCCCTGGGAGGTGCCCAGAAATTACCGTGTCCCTCGTTGTGTGTCCAAGTTTCGGCTGGAGGATTAAGGTCATCCTTGCCACGCCACGCTACGGGAATAAACCGAGTACTCGGCTTCGATGTGTGTACCCAAACACCCTGCCAGCGATCTCCTCGATTATTCATCACGAGTATCAAACCTGGCTTACCATCTATCCCCAGTCGTTCCATCACATATAAGTCTGACCCAATGTGGTGAGTCACCATAGGTCCATTGGCAAAGTGTTCATGGCATTTTACCAACGCATGTATGCCACTTACCTGGTCTGGAAGGGCTAGTTTGTGTTCAAAATAATCCTCCCAATACACACATGGATAGCCTGGATGGGTAAGGATAAATGCGTAGGCTAGCATTTTGTCATTAAAGATAGGAGGGTGAGCTTCATCATGGAACTTGTGGTTATCTACAAAAGTTACGCTTAAAAAAGGATTGTCATTAATTAACGTCCCAGACCCCAGTAACGATGGGATATTTGTTCCATATACATCACAGAGAGCCTTCAAACGAAACCTTAACGGAACATCGAAAACCGATAGGGGATTATCTGTCTGTCTATTAAATTCATTTAGCCAAAAGTCTGTGTTATAGCTCGACCCCAAGGCATGAGCCATCCCAAACGGTCGGATGAATTTATCCTCCCTCTTATATTGTTGCCCCAAGATGACCTTTGTCATCCAAGTCCCGTAGCCATCGCCGAGGTCAAAGCAGTAGCCGTCAACCCCGATTTCTTCTACCAACCACCGAGAATATTCCATCAATTGTTCGTAGACATATGGGTTCTTGTGGCAAAACGTTGGGGTTTCAGTACCCACTATCTTAGCCCCTTCCCAGTATTCATAGTGACTGGGATGAAAACATTCCCAATTCTTTGCAAATTTATTGCTTGCAGGTTGAAAAGCGGTAAAGCCAGTTTGACCTGAGTAGTCATTTAATTCGGGCGACCCCCCTCCAGCGCGGTTAATGGCAAGGTCGACATATACCTGCATGTTGGATTTATGTGCGTGGAATATTAATTCTTCCAGAGATTTTCTGGTTCCAAACCACGTGGGAATACCACCCCTCTGGTCAAATTCACCAATGTCAAAATGGTCAAAGGGTTCATAGCCCATTGATCTCTGTTCGGCACCCTTACTTGGAGGTGGCAACCAGATAGCCGTAAAGCCTGCACTCGCAAGTTTATTGATATTTGATTTTACATGGTCCCACCACTTAAATTCGCAACCTGATCTCTCAGGGCAGTCCCAATAAAAGGCCTGCATCAAAACGCCCATGTATGCACCTCAAGGAAATGACAATCAACTATTTGTATTGTATGACAAAATAAGCTAATTTCAAAACTGTAATTTTTTCCAGTTTTGAAATCCAACGGATTTGGTAGGCTGTGCCATAATAAAGCCGTACACGGCTTTGACGTGGATATGGGAGAAATAATTTGCCGGGAGTTTTGATCACGCTAGAAGGGATTGAAGGCTCGGGGAAGTCTACCCAGCTAGGCTTGCTCAAAGAGAGGATTTCTAAGCATGGGCTACCCTATGTCTGTTCAAAGGAGCCCGGAGGCACAATACTGGGCAAAGAATTACGCTCATTGTTGCTAGAACCACATTCTTCCGGCAAAAAATGGTGTACTATGGCCGAGCTACTGCTCTTTTTTGCGGATCGGGCGCAACATTTGGAGGAAGTAGTTAAGCCCGCCCTACATGCAGGGCAGATTGTCTTAATCGACAGGTTTGAGGACTCCACACGCGCCTACCAAGGTGCCCAAGGCATACCAGAGGAAATGTTGTCTATATTAAGACAGCTAGTAATGAAAGATTTTCGGCCAAACCTAACGCTACTATTTGATGCCGACCCCATAAAAACTCTTGAGCGGGCTAATTCCCGCAATAGTGCCAAAAATGGGTTTGCCGAAACACGCTTTGACAACGAAGCAATTAGTTTTCATCAGAGTGTCCGGCAAGAATTTCTCAAAATCGCAGTTCAAGAACCAGAGCGAATCTTTGTGATAAAGGCAGATGAACACCCAGAAGAAGTAGCCGAAAGAGTTTGGTCTGCTGTAAAGCCAAAAATAATGGCCGCTGGCTTTTTACTGGAACCCTCTTCAAAACCCGTCAGGGTTTTGAAACAACGGAGTTGGTAGGCTGTGCCCGAATGTAGCCGAATCCTGCGTAACATTCTATTATTTCACAACTTACAGTCACTAAGCAGGATACGGCGGATGTGAAGGCACAGGCGAGAAACTGGGTTTTGAAATCACCTCACAGGAGTGAGTCATGTTTGATGAAACAATATTGGGACATGATGAAATACGCAGTCGGTTGTTCAGCCGATTGAATGCTGGCACACTTTCTGGAGCCATGCTATTTGTAGGAGCGGAAGGAGTTGGGAAACGGCGCGTGGCGATGGAGTTAGCCCAGCGCGAGATTTGCTTTAGGCGATCTGCATGTGGAATTTGTGAAGGTTGCCTGATTTTCAAATCAGAGCCATTGCCAAAAGAATTTCCAAATATGTTAAGGATAGCCCCAGAGGGCAAAGCGGGCATCATCAAGGTGAATGCTATCCGAGAGGACGACCTAGTGGAAGGCGGTATTATCCACTGGGCATACCAAGCCCCCGCCCCTAACTGCCACAAATGGATACTAATCGAGGATGCGCACAGGCTTGGTAAAATAGGTGCCAACATTTTGCTGAAAACCTTGGAAGAACCGCCCCCCGGAACATTTTTTATTTTGGTGTCCCATACACCTGCTTCGGTATTGCCGACTATCCAAAGCCGAGCCGAGCGAATTGCATTTGGCACACTTGAGCCAGAAGTGATAGGCAAAATTGCGG
Organism: Holophagaceae bacterium; assembly: GCA_009783055.1. GTDB lineage: Bacteria > Acidobacteriota > Holophagae > Holophagales > Holophagaceae > WRHW01. Next base: position 42,007 of record WRHW01000006.1, on the reverse strand, counting down.
TGGCAAATGGTTGGAAAACTTCTGAACTAGATTCTTGGACAGCTATTTCTAATGGGACGCTTAAATACCTAGATAGAGATTTGTTTGATAGAGCCAGTTCGCAGATTGAGGCATGGGTTTCAATAATGGAGGGGACTCCCTTTGTCGGGGTATCAGAAAAATTGCTACCTAAGTCTGGAGACGTAGCGCAGAGCAAACAACTAGCTATGGCCATGGAGCAACTGCTAATAGTGCTAGACGATCTCTCGCGTCTGCAAGCTGGCAAACCTAGTCGCCTAGCAGATTGGAGAGAAAGGATTGATTCCATTGCAAAAACACAACGCAACATAAAAACCAGCTATAAGTACACACTGGATGCGATGAGGGCATTAAACAGAAACGTCACTCCCGAAGCCATCCTGAGAAAAATATCACTTTCCCTATGTTAGGGGGGCATTTACAATACAAAATATCAACACTAAATATTAAAAATATTAGCCTTTAGCTTGCAATCGATCAAATTTTGTCTCAAAGTCAAAACGATTTTTGGTCATTTTTGCTTTCTAAGTGTTACAATTTTGTCATCTTTTTAGGGAGATCAAGGTGGTTGTCAGACTCGGCGATATGTTAGTGAAATCTCACCTGATCACTCAGGAGCAATTAGACCAAGCCCTGCAAGCTCAAAAAACGAGTGGTGGAAAGATTGGCGGTGTCGTCACTCGTCTTGGATTTTGTTCAGAGCAAGACATCATCAGCTTTCTGGGATTACAGTTTGGAGTTCCATCTGCAGATTTAGAGCAGTGGCCATCAATCGAACCTTCAGTTATAAGCCTCGTCCCTGCGGAGTTAGCCAACAGGCACAAAGTTCTGCCACTACAAAAAACAGGTAACGTGTTGACGATAGCCATAGCCGATCCTACCGATATTTTTGCGATGGATGACATCCGATTCCAAACAGGCTACAACGTAGACTTGGTTATTACATCAGAAATGAGCCTAGCTAAGGCCATAGAAAAATATTATGGGGGCACATCAGCAGTCCGCCTAAAAGAGCCGCCTCCAACGACAGCATCTTCTTCTGCAAACTTTGGCAATGTATCAGATGATGCACTCAACCTCAGAGCCATGGAAGAAAATCTGGCTCATGTAGATAACGAATTTGAAGAGATAGAGGATGAGCAAAGCGTTGACGTTGAGTCACTTGCTAAGGGTGACGAGGGTGCCCCAGTTGTTAAACTGGTCAACATGGTTCTCATAGACGCTATCCGCAAAGGAGCTTCTGACATTCACATCGAGCCATACGAAAAACATATGCGTATCCGATACAGGATAGATGGTTTATTACAGGAAGTGATGAAGCCAAATATAAAGCTAAAAGACCCTATTACAAGTCGCGTCAAAATTTTATCAAAACTCAACATTGCAGAAAAACGTCTACCTCAGGATGGCCGCATCAAGCTCAGGGTCAACATATCTGGAGGAACAAAGGTAATCGACTACCGCGTATCAGTGTTGCCTACGTTATTTGGTGAAAAGATTGTGCTCAGGTTGCTGGACAGCGACAAATTGATGCTCGACCTCACAAAGTTAGGTTTCGAGCCAGAGAGCCTAACGATGTGGAATCGCCAAATCGCCAAGCCCTATGGGATGGTGTTGGTGACGGGGCCAACTGGATCAGGTAAGACAAATACCCTATATAGTTCTATTGCCAGCCTAAACACAGAAGACGTAAACATAATGACGGCGGAAGACCCAGTGGAGTTCAACTTTGCGGGCATCAACCAAGTTCAGATGAAAGATCAAATTGGATTAAACTTTGCCGCGGCACTGCGTTCATTCCTGCGCCAAGACCCAAACATCATTTTGGTTGGAGAGATTCGCGACTTTGAAACAGCAGAAATAGCGATCAAAGCATCCCTGACTGGCCATTTAGTGTTATCAACGCTTCATACAAACGATGCTCCGGCCACAATTAGCAGGTTGATGAACATGGGTGTAGAGCCTTTCTTGGTTGCCACTTCGGTAAACATTATCTGTGCACAGCGTTTAGTTAGGCGAATTTGTGTCAAATGCAAAGGCCCCGACCCATACCAGCAACCTCAAGAATCACTCCTAAAAGTTGGTTTCACCAATGATGAAATCCAGAGAGGCATTACTGCCATGAAGGGGAAAGGGTGTGATGTTTGCGGAGGCAGAGGCTATAAGGGAAGAGTTGGATTGTATGAAGTGATGGAAATATCTGAAACCTTAAAAGACATGATTCTTACAGGTGCTTCAGCCATCGAACTCCGTGAGCAGGCAGTAAAAGAAGGTATGTTCACACTGAGACGGTCAGGATGCCGAAAGGTTTTAGATGGAGTCACCACCGTGGAAGAAATTGTCCGTGAAACTGTCCTGTAGGGGGCTAGGCAATCATGTCTGAAAATTCTGCAAATTACACCGTTCCAATACAGCAATTACTCAGAGCCATGGTTGAATATGGCGGGACAGACTTGCACATCACCATTGACAGTGCCCCCCAGATTCGTGTGGATGGTAATTTAATTCCAATGAAGTTGCCTCCAATAGATGCCGCCCAAAGTCGTTGGCTCTGCTATGGGATTATGACTGACTTACAAAAACTGCGCCTGGAAAACGAATTAGAAGTCGACTTTTCTTTCAGTATTACTGGCATTGCTCGTTTTCGCGCCAACGTATTTAATCAGCGCGGTGCAACAGCAGGTACTTTTAGGACTATCCCAGAAAAAATTCGCTCTATGGAAGAGCTTGGATTACCTCATGCAATTCAATCTCTGTGTGATAAACCAAGGGGACTAGTGCTTGTAACGGGTGTAACAGGTAGCGGTAAATCAACCACACTCGCCGCCATGATAGATAAAATTAATACAGACGAATATTGTCACATATTGACCATTGAAGACCCAGTGGAATATGTCCACCAGCACAAAAACAGCCTTGTAAATCAGCGCGAACTACATGCAGATACCAAGAGTTTCAAAAAAGCACTTCGCTCGGCACTCAGGCAAGACCCAGATGTTGTATTAATCGGCGAAATGCGCGACCTAGAAACTGTTGAAGCCGCCTTGACCATCGCCGAAACTGGGCATCTTGCTTTTGGCACGCTACATACCAATTCTGCAGTACAGACTATCAATCGAGTAATCGACGTGTTTCCATCCTTCCAGCAACCACAGGTGCGCGCACAGCTTTCGTTAGTTTTAGAAGGCATCATCTGCCAAAACCTCCTTCCAAAGGCATCAGGCAAGGGCAGAGTTGCGGCGCATGAAATTTTAATCCCCACGCCAGGAATTAGAAATTTAATCCGCGAAGATAAAATACACCAGATTTATGGAACAATGCAGGCAGGGCAAGGAAAGCATGGTATGCAGACCCTTAACCAGTGCCTATCCGGGCTTGTGCTGAGGGGCGAAATTACGCAAGATGTCGCAATGGCCTACTCCAGTAATCAGGATGAATTGATGGAATTAATTAACAGAGGGGTTGGAACGCTAGATATGGCCAGACCCTCTATGCCAAACAACAGCGCACTACCCCCATCTGTGGCAGGTAGTCGCAACCCAAATATCAGGTATTCTTAAACTAGTCTATTAGAGGTTCTTATGCCCGCATTTGCTTGGAAAGGTAAAAATCGCTTGGGGGATGCCCAGGAAGGCGTGATCGTTGCGGATAACAAAGATGGTGCGCTTAAGATGTTGCAACGCAACGGCATCCAAGTTTCGACCATACAGCCTCAATCCGCGAAGACAGCCGCTCGCTTTGGAAAGGTAAAGCCAAAAACACTGGCGATATTTACCAGACAGTTCAGTGTGATGATAGACGCAGGTCTACCCCTAGTTCAGTGCCTGGAGATTTTGGCATCCCAACAAGAGGATAAAAATTTCAAGAGCATTATTGAAGAAGTGCGCCAGGACGTTGAAAAAGGCGCAACCCTCCAAGCCGCTCTTTCTAAGCACCCAAAGGCATTTAACGACCTATTTGTAAACATGGTCGGGGCAGGTGAAGTCGGTGGTATTTTGGATCTAATACTTCAGCGGTTGTCGGGCTATATCGAAAAAGCTGTAAAACTGACAGGTAAAGTAAAGAGTGCCATGATGTATCCCTCGGCGGTTATATCTATCGCCGTCATTGTCGTCTGGGTCATCATGGTCAAAGTCATTCCAGTTTTTTCTCAAATATATGAAGGTGTGGGTGGTGGCCTTCCGGCACCAACACAAGTATGTATATCAATTTCCAACGTACTGATGAATTACGGCTATATTGTTGTTGGAGCACTGGTAGTGATATTTATCCTCTACCGGCAATACTATAAAACACAGTCCGGAAAATTGCAGTGTGATACTCTATACCTAAAAATGCCCGTGCTAGGTGACATATTGCTCAAGGTAGGCATCGCTAGGTTTTGTCGTACACTCGGTACATTGGTTAGTTCTGGCGTGCCAATACTGGAAGGGATGGACATCACAGCCCGAACAGCAGGGAACATGGTCATCCAAAACGCAATTTTGAAGTGTCGCGACGCAGTAGAGCAGGGGCGTAACATAGCTACTCCGCTGGCAGAAACCAAGGTGTTCCCTCCGATGGTTGTTCAGATGGTAGGAGTGGGTGAAGCAACTGGTGCCCTAGATGCCATGCTTTCAAAGGTGGCTGATTTTTATGATGATGAAGTTGACAACGCAGTAGCCGCCCTAACATCTCTCATGGAACCACTGATGATTGGTGTACTTGGTGCTATCATCGGCTTCATTGTTGTTTCAATGTATATGCCAATATTTATGCTTGGTGAAGCAGTGGGCGAATAAAGCCCCACGAAAAGGTTGGAGTTGATGGTGGAACAGACTATCAAATGTCCTGATTGTTCAACAAAGTACTACCTGCGTTTGGGGAAGTTGCACCCAGGCATTAAACGTGCGCGTTGCTATCGATGTCAAGCAGAGTTTGACATAGAGGGCGATGTCACAAGGTTTTTTACAATTAGCCCAGAAACCACCACTGATACAAGCAATCTCCAGTCTGCCGAGGTTTTAACTGCACTAGGAGCCAACAACACGCCCTCTGATATACCAATTCAGCCACCAGTGCAACCATTACAACCCCTACAGCCAGTACAGAAACCACAAGTCATTGAGCCGGAAGAAATAGTTGCCTCTGCTCAAGAAGATCATGTTGACGATCTGGCTCTAGAAGCCCTAAAAGACTTTGATTTTTCTCCAATAGAAGACATTGTTCCCAATAATGAAGTAGAGGTTCAGGAAGAATATACCGCAGAAGAAATTCAACTCGATGACGAAGAACCGATAGCGACGCCTGCTGACGATCCCATAGAGGCTACCCAAGCTACAGCAGACCCAGTGCCAGAACCTCCGCCAGCAGAACTAGAAGATATATCTATTTCCTTATCAGTGGAAGCACCGCAAGACATAGACGTATCACTGAAGGTAGAGGACGAGCCCGACCTATCAACTCCAGACGAAAAACCAGTATCAACTGCCGAAACCCTAGATTACTCTCTATTATTGCAAGCAGAAGAAGCACCCCCGGCAGTAAAAATTCAACTAAATGTCGAGGACGAGCCTGACCCATCAACTCCAGACGAAAAACCGGTATCAACTGCCGAAACCCTAGATTACTCTCTATTATTGCAAGCGGAAGAAGCACCCCCGGCAGTAAAAATTCAACTAAGTGCCGAGGACGAGCCCGCCCCATCAACCCCAGACGAAAAACCGGTATCAACTGCCGAAACCCTAGATTACTCTCTATTATTGCAAGCGGGAGAAGCACCTCCGGCAGTAAAAATTCAACTAAGTGTCGAGGACGAGCCTGACCTACCAACTCCAGACGAAAAACCAGTATCAACTGCCGAAACCCTAGATTACTCCACGTCTCTTTCAGCGGAAGAACCCCTCGCACACGAGGAATTTGAGTTTGCTAGTGATGATATAGCAATGGCAATTGAAGAATCCGGCGTAGAGGCTGAACATACTCCATTCCATGATGATGTCCCGGAGCATGACGATTCTTTAGAATCAATTGAAACAGAAATACCTGAAGTACCAGTTGAATCTGTTGAATCTCTTGAACCTGTTGAACCTATTCAAACCATGGAGTCTGAGGATACCGCTACTGCTGTTGTTGCAAATGACGATGACTCCAAGGTAGCCCACAACGAGGCTATGGCAAAGGCGGGAGGCACGGTTGTGCTATCGCCAAGGGATATACTTGCGGCGATGGCCTCCAGTGTTTCCATGCCTAAACCGTCTGCCCCTGCCCCACAAAAAGAGATGGCACCTCCAGCAAAAGTATCGCAAGAGGCAGATGAACAGGCGGTAGTTCCGCCCCCTCCTCCTCCTCCTCCTCCCCCTCCCCCTCCCCCTCCTCCTGCAATTATTCCGAAAGTTACACCTAAGGAAGCCACTGTATCTGTTCCACCCGATGTATCTGACAGCGTGGCCAGCAACGAGGCGGCCAAGCTAAAAGTCCGGATGGATGATGACACCTTAATTGAGGAACTAAGCATTGAAGAATTGTCAGCAATGGCAGAGGATGGAAGGCTACAGGAACATCACATGGTAGCGCGCCAATTTAGTGAAAACTGGATACAGGCTCCCAAAGTGCCAGCACTGAGGCCAATTTTTGACAGATTGCGTCAAGAACGCCCCCCCGAAGAAATAACAACAGTTCCACAATTGCAAGATGGACAGGCCAAGAGGGGTCTATTCAGTGGACTCTTTGGGCGGAACTAATTTGGCGGTATTGGCACAAGTTTGTAACTAATATTTTTTGTATAGGAGCCGAGCCATGCGCAATCTGATTTTTCCTTTGCTAATCCTTTTCCAGTGTATCTCTGGCCAGTCACAAGAGGCTACCGAGCCACAACAGGCACCTCTTAGTTTCAGTAGCTTAAGGTATAACTATCACTGGGATAGGATGATCCCCCTTGATTTTTCAGTAGACAATCTACAGATAAAAACCATTTTTTTTAACAAGAGGGAAATAAATAAAACCTTTTTGAAGGGTGCTCAATTTGGAACAAGGGCACAAGTAGAAGTGCAAAACACATCCGACACCTCCAAAAACGTAGGGTTTGCAGTTGCAGTATTTGATGAACGCGATAATTTAGTCGGAGTCGCCACCGGCGGTAGCAAATTGGGTGTCGTAAGACCAGGAAAAACCAGAAAATTCGACCTCAACTTCTGGCAGGTTACAGAGAGGGTCCATCGGGGTGCCTATTTTGTTTTAAGCGTAGAGCTAGTTAAATGAAATTCCTGCAATACCCCCCTACTTCTTGATATAGCCCTTTCACTTATTGTAGTTCACCGCTGAAAACTGATAACTGACAACTGGTACTAAATGTTTCCCAAACTGCGATTATCAATTCTCGTCCTTGTCCTACTGCTTCTCACAGAGGCCTGTTACAGGCCAATGCCGCCTTCCCAGCCCGCTCGAAGGCCGACTACCAGGCCAGTACCACAACAACGTCCAACAGCCACACGCCTTGGCTGGTCAATTCAGGCAGGTGCATTTTCTCAAATAGATAATGCAGTTCGTCTTTCCGAAAGCCTCAATAGCAGGGGGCTTGAGGCCACATACTTCAGGGATACAGACAAGTTATACAAGGTTCGATTTGGCAATTTTACTACTAGGGATATAGCACGTAACAGGGCAGAATCTCTGCGAGCGCAAAGAGTTTTAGAAGTATATTACCTAATTGCGCCCGAAAGCCTAGCCGGAGCACTGATTGGCGACTCTAGGGCAGAGACAGGCATAAGAAAATCCCTCATAACCACAGCCGAAAGTTACCTGGGAGTGCCCTATCGTTGGGGAGGCACATCAGCCCAAACGGGCTTTGATTGCAGTGGGTTAAGCCAATCAGTTTACAAGCTAAATGGCCTCTCGATACCACGCACATCCAGAGAACAATACTCAAAAGGTAGAGCCGTCACCAAAAACAATTTGAGGGGAGGCGACTTGCTCTTCTTTTCTACATCAAAAGGCACAAACGTAAGCCATGTAGCCATTTATATAGGAGATGGCATCTTTATCCACGCCCCCAGTTCCGGCCAAGTGATCCGCAAAGATAATCTAAATTCGCAAGTCTGGTCACGCCAATACATCGGAGCCAAGAGCTATTTGTAGGTAATTTAAGGTTGTTTATATTCACGCTTTGATTTTTTTTGAGACAAGATGACCGAAAAATTTTTCACAGAGCCGATCCTCAACTCCCCATATGAAGAGCCACGGTGCCATTGGGAGTTAAACAGCGAGGGGCAACCCACACAAAAAATCATCAATGGTCGCAGAGAGGCCGACTTTACTGTAGCCGCAGTCCCCGCCCCACAAAAGTCAAAGGGCAAGCCAAAACAAGAAAGTGAACAACAAGACCTTGGTTTCTTTCAGGATGATGTCACACAGTCCATTTCGGCGGATGGGCGAAAATATGAACTGGCACAGATAATCAACTCCCTGCGAAACGAAGTGTCAAAATGGAGGAGTAGCGGCTATGCAGGTGGAAAAATAACGCCGGAGACGGGGCGACTTCTCAATCATTGGCACAACTTTCAATTCAGTGGTATTAGGCCATTCTTTTGCCAAATAGAGGCAGTTGAAGTAGCAATTTGGCTCACCGAAGTAGCACCAACAACCGCCAAGGGCAGGCACTTTATTGATTATCTAAATAGGCACAACGAAGTAGCGAACCCAGGGCTAAATCGCATAGCCCTAAAACTGGCCACAGGTGCAGGTAAAACCGCAGTAATGGCAATGCTAATAGCATGGCAAACAGTAAATGCCGTGCGATACCCAAATAGCCCAAAATTCACCAAAGGATTTCTAGTAATAGCTCCGGGCATAACCATCAAAGATCGCCTGCGTGTGCTACTGCCAACCGACCCAGAGAGCTACTACCAGTCAAGACAGCTAGTTCCACAAGACATGTTGCGGGATGTCCAAAGGGCAAAAATAGTTATAACCAACTACCACGCCTTCAAGCAGAGAGAAACCCAAGACATTGCAAAAGGCACACGCGGATTACTAAAGGGCAGGACGGGTAGTAGCCCTAATACGCTGGAAACTGAAGGCCAGATGATCCAGCGAGCCATGGGCGACTTGATGGGACAAAAAAATATCATCGTATTTAATGATGAAGGTCATCATTGCTACCGAGTTAAGCCCAGCGACCAGCAAGATATCGAGTTACAAGAAGGCGAAACAAAAGGCGAGGCTGGCAGAGAGGCCGAAGAAAACAACGAGGCCGCCCGTCTCTGGATTTCTGGTTTAGAGATGATCCAGAAAAAGCAAAATATCTTGCGGATATTTGACCTATCGGCTACACCATTCTTTTTGCGCGGATCGGGCGAGCCGGAAGGCACATTATTTCCATGGACGATGTCAGATTTTTCGCTCATGGATGCAATAGAGTGTGGCATCGTAAAAGTGCCGAGAGTGCCAATAGCCGACAACCTGCCGGACTCCACCACCATAATGCCAAAGTTTCGCGAACTCTGGAAACATATCGGCAAACACATGCCAAAAAAGGGCAGGGTGTCATTTGACCCAGCTACATTGGAAGGCAACCCCAGCCTGCGATTATTGCTGGATGCGATTACAGCCCTGTATGGCCACTACGAAAAAATTTCTGCTCAGTGGGAAGAATCAGGCCAGATAGTGCCACCCTGCTTTATACTGGTATGCAACAACACCTCAACATCAAAACTGCTCTACGACTACATATCGGGCTATGCAACTCAAGACGGCAGGGCAGTAAAGGGCATGTATAGCCTATTTAGCAACTATGACGACAACGGAAACCCGCATCCTCGCGCAAGGACAATCTTGGTAGACAGCCGTCAGTTAGAGTCGGGCGACAAATTACCAGACGATTTTCGCAAGATATATTCAGCAGAAATTGACCGCTTTAAGTATCAGGCCAGAGAGCGCGGCGGTGCTTTAGCAGACCAATTGAGGCAGGGAAAAGACATAGACGATGCAACACTCCTGCGCGAAGTTATGAACACCGTAGGCAAGCCAAATTCACTAGGGGGTGGCATACGTTGTGTTGTATCAGTATCCATGCTCACCGAAGGATGGGATGCCAACAACGTCACACACATACTAGGCGTGAGAGCCTTCGGCACACAATTATTGTGCGAGCAAGTCATAGGCCGCGCACTTCGCAGAAGGTCGTACGAGTTAAACGAAAATGGCCTCTTTACCCCCGAATATGCAGACGTGCTGGGAATACCATTTGACTTTACCGCCGAGCCAGTTGTAGCTCCTGCCCGCCCTCCCACCGACTCCATAAAGGTTCATGCTATTAGGCCAGAAAGGGATCAGTGGGAAATAACATTTCCGAGAGTAGTTGGCTATAGGCTGGAGCTACCCAAAGAAAAAATCAGGGCCGAATTTGACAAAGACTCCGAAATGGAGTTGAGTACTTTAATCACCGGTCGTCCCACAGAAACTAAGGTATCAGGCATAGCAGGCCAATCAAATGAATTAGAAGTAAAATACCAAACCAGAAATCGCCGAAAGTCCCTAATAATGGATATAGCCCTACACTGTCTCAGGACAAAGTGGCCGAGCAACGATGGTAGCCTACCAATGCACCTATACGGCCAGTTGATGATCATCGTGGAGAAGTGGATGGACGAATGTTTCAAGGCTTCAGGAGGTTACACAGAATTTAATTTGACCGAACCCACCAACCTAAGCATAGCCACAGAAAAGATATATGCCGCGATAGTCAGGGCGGGTCTGTCAGATAGCAAGGGAGGCGATCCCCCAGTAACAGCGATACTAGATTCGTACAGCCCAACAGGTAGTACAAATACAGTAAATTTTCAAACATCCAAAAAAACACGCTGGACACCTACAACAAAATGTCACCTCAACTACCTTATATATCACGCAGAATGGGAGCCAGATTTTTGCCGTGTAGCCGAAGACCATCCAAAGGTAAAAGCATACGTCAAAAATTACAGCCTTGGTTTTGAAGTGCCTTATAGCTATGGAGGCGAACAAAAAATATATATCCCCGACTTCGTTGTAAAAATAGATGACGGGCGGGGTGAGCAAGACCTCCTAAACCTAATAGTAGAAATCAAAGGCCAGCGAGACGAAACCGACAAGGCCAAGAGCGAGGCCATCAAAAATTTTTGGCTACCGGGGATAAATCGCCTAAAGACTTATGGCCGGTGGGACTTTGTAGAGATAGGGGACATTTATAAAATTAGAGACGTGCTGGACAGGGTTTCATACTAAGTTGCTCCCGGTTGGGTGCAACTTGGTATAAAAAGTTAAGTTGCTATATTTCCCTACCTGTGCGGAGAATCTCTTTTACAAAGGGGTTGTCATTTTCGAGTTCAGACGTTTCAAAGACCAATGGTTCAAAGAAAGCATCCTTGAAGCGATGCGAAAGTCCTAATACTAGGTTGCGTTTAATCGGGATTAAACGCGAAGCGCAAAAGTTTTTGCAAACACGAGCAAAGCCCGTATTTTCAAAAACTTGCGGGCACTGCTTTCGCATTGCCGTTATACCAAGTTGCTCCCGTATGGGTGCAACTTGGTATAACAAATCGACCATGATTTCAAACCGTCCCTTGTCGCCATAGTTGTCGAGGAAAAAACAAATGTCAATGTCGCTCTTTTCGTCAGCCGTGCCCTTGGCGTAAGAGCCAAACAGCATAACCTTGTCAACGGGCAAAACGCGACGTACATCATCGGCATATTGTCGGCAAACTTGGTTTACGGCTTCAAAGTCAACAGCCATGTAAATACCTCTTGTGTATGAGAGTATACTATAGCTATTTACGTTTTTGTTGTTCACTCAACGGCGAGCCAAGCCCGCCTATGAACAACAAACGGCCATGATTTGCAAGCAAATCCTGGCATATAGCAGTTCAACTACAAAAAGTTGAACCGCTATATCAACTGTGAAACTACTATATAATCAAGCAAGGGGTGAGTCATGGCGCAGACAGAGTTGCTTGTCCAGATAGACGACAACTTAAAGAAAAGTGGCGAAGAGCTATTTAATAGTTTGGGAATGAGCCTATCTACTGCCATCAACGTCTTTGTAAGCCAGTCTGTCAGGCTTGGAAAAATCCCATTTGAAATTTCCCTCAACGTGGCCAACGCCGAAACTCTGGAGGCAATGGAGGAAGTAGAGCAAATGATTAATGACCCATCCATTGGCGACTGATTTCTAGTGGTGAACAATGCTTTAAAATAGACCCCTTAAAATAAGGATTTATTATGACCTTTCACAAAATCCTCCACGCAGAGCCAATGCCTGATTATATGCTGAAACTCAGCTTTGACACAGGAGAATCCAAAATATTTAATGTCAGGCCCTATATTCGCGGGTCTTGGTACGGCGAGCTAAATTGCCCCAATTACTTTAGACAAGTTAAGCCATCGGGAATAAGCGTAGAGTGGCCTCATGGCCAAGACTTAGACCCATCAGAGCTATATGACAACAGTAAATGCGAATAGTTAGGTAAACAAACAAATGCCAACCACAAAAAAACCAAACAGCACAGCTAAGGCAAAAAAAGCCACAAAAGCAGGCAAAACAGCAGTAGTAACAGTGGAGACGATAATCCACGACACTGCAAAGCGGCCAATAATACCAACCGCCGAACAATCAGCCATAGCAAGGCCGGGCGACATTACCCCGATAAATAAAAGTTATCAAAGGCGCGACCCCGACCTTGACCCGCAGTTGATATGGAGGGGCAAATACGACCAGCAAGCCATGGAAGAAGGCCAGCTACTGGTTAGGGCACCCGCGCTATACATACAAGAAAAAGTGCACCCAAAAGCCCTCATAGACGACCTAAAGCGAGAGACAGAAAGTCGCATCAACAGCCATGGACACGATTCAAGCCAGCCCAGCCTATTTGCAGACTTTAACGGTATACCTCAGGGTGTAGACAGGACAGAGTTTTACAAACACGAGCAGAACTGGGCAAATAGGCTAATATTGGGCGACTCATTGCAGGTAATGGCCGGACTCTCAGAGCGGGAGGGACTGCGGGGCAAGGTGCAGTGCATATACTTCGACCCCCCTTATGGCATCAAATTTAACTCCAACTTTCAGTGGTCAACCACCAGCAGGGACGTAAAAGATGGCAAGGCCGAGCACATCACCAGAGAGCCGGAACAGGTAAAGGCATTCCGTGACACTTGGAAAGACGGCATACATAGCTACTTGGGCTACATACGGGATCGGCTAATACTGGCCAGGGAATTACTCACAGAAAGCGGTTCAATTTTTGTGCAGATAGGCGATGAAAACGTGCACCGGGTGCGGGCGGTAATGGACGAAGTATTTGGGGAGGGGAATTTTGTAAGTGCAATTATTTGCGCCAAAACATCGTCAAGTAGCGAGGATATGTTATCAAGCGTGGCGGATTATGTAATGTGGTACTCAAAAAATAAAACTATAGCCAAATATCGTCCTCTTTTTTCAAATAAAATTGCAGGTGAAGCTGGTGGTACTGCTTATCGGAGAATAATAGATGGAAAAGGAAATGTTAGGCCAGCAGAGCCTCATGAACTATCTGACCCAGATTCACTTCAACCTGGTTTGCGTTTATTTGCCGCAGACAACATCACATCACAGCGTCCTTCGCAGGGTGCAGATGTTGTATCTTTTGAAATAGATGGAAAAAAAGTTTCTCCAGGGAAAGGTACATTTAAGACAGATTTGCTCGGATTAACACGCCTTAATAAAGCAAATCGGATAGGTGTTTCTTCAGGTAATAAGCCAGCATACAGGAGATTTTTTACTGATTTCCCCGTTTTTTCCCAAAACAATATCTGGTCGGATACACTAGGGCAAAATCAATTCGGAGGGGATAAAATCTATGTTGTTCAAACTGCATTGACAATCATCCAACGTTGCATCCTCATGGCCACCGACCCTGGCGACTTAGTGCTCGACCCCACCTGTGGCAGTGGCACAACTGCTTATGTGGCGGAGCAGTGGGGGCGGCGGTGGATTACCATAGATACTTCACGGGTAGCTCTTGCCCTTGCCCGCGCTCGGCTAATGGGTGCGCGTTACCCATATTACCTTTTGGCCGATTCTCCGGAGGGTCAGGCTAAGGAGGCCAGCGTAACCCACTCTGTGCCTTCTTCCAGACCCACGTACGGCAACATCAATCACGGCTTTGTATACGAGCGAGTACCACACATCACGCTAAAGTCTATCGCCAACAACGCGGAAATAGATGTGATTTGGGATAAGTGGCAAGAAAAACTTGAGCCTCTGCGCCAGCAATTAAACAAGGCACTAAAAAATTCATGGGAGGAGTGGGAGATACCGCGAGAGCCTAACCCATCTTGGTCAGACTCTGCCAAAAAAGCCCATGCCTCTTGGTGGGAGGCGCGCATTGCCCGCCAAAAGGAAATTGATGCCTCCATAGCCGCCAAGGCTGACACTGAATATCTATTCGACAAGCCATACACGGACAAAAACAAGGTTCGTGTAGCGGGGCCGTTTACGGTGGAGAGCCTCTCCCCACACCGAATGTTACCTGTGGACGAAAATGGCGATACGATTGACCCAATGGAGAGGGCTGTAGAAAATGGTGCCAGAGATTTTGCGTCTATTATTTTGGAGGAACTTAAAACGGCAGGTGTACAGCAGACGGATAAGGCTGACCGTATTGAGTTTGATTCGTTAAGGCCATGGCCGGGTCATGGCTATATATGTGGCGAGGGTATTTATACCAAGGGTGATAATACCAGGCGGGCGGCAATTTTTATTGGCCCTGAGCTGGGTAGCGTGGGGCTGGAAGACCTTAAATCCGCCGCCAGGGAGGCCGCCCAGTCAGATTTTGACGACTTGATTGCCTGCGCCTTTAATTATCACGCCACTGCAAATGAGTTTGCCAACTATGGCAAGGTAAATGTGCTAAAGGCCAGAATGAATGCCGACCTGCACATGTCTACCGACCTAAAAAACACAGGCACAGGCAACTTATTTGTCATCTTCGGCGAGCCGGACATTGACATCGAAACTACAGATAATAACCAGCTTAGGGTTGTTGTAAAGGGGGTAGACGTGTTTGACCCCCGCGAGGGCAAGGTGCGGAGCGGCGATACGGATAAGATTGCTTGTTGGTTTATAGACACAAACTACAACGAGGAGTCGTTTTTTGTGCGCCACGCATATTTTTTGGGGGCCAACGACCCTTACAAGGCATTGCAGACCAGCCTCAAGGCCGAAATCGACAGGTCTGCCTGGGAGAGCCTACATAGCGATACGTCCCGCCCCTTCGACCGCCCAAGGTCTGGCCGAATCGCCGTCAAGGTAATCAACTACCTTGGGGATGAGGTTATGAAGGTGTATAGGGTTTAGTGGAGCATTCATAGGCTTTTTAGGTAGGCTTTGCCTGTCAGGTTGTTTGAAAACATAACTTGGTAGAAATCCGGAGCGCAAAAAGTAAAACTGCTGTAATTAATTGGTTTCTTGATGTAGAATAGTGGTACTGGTTTATTGGTCAAATACCAACGCTTGGGGGTTGCCTGGGTGCCATAAATCCCATCGAATGAGTAAAGAGGTTCACAAATGGTAGTCCGCCGCTCCCTGGTGGTCAATGCGACCCCACTGGAGACACGTATCGCCTTACTGGAAAATGGCCAGGTTTGTGAGCTATTTTTTGAACGTACATCTTTTGTTAGCCAAGTCGGAGATGTTCACAAGGGCAAGGTCGCAAAACTTTTGCCGGGGATGCAAAGCGCGTTTGTTGCCATTGGCGATTCTAAGGACGGCTTTTTATACCTTGACGAGCCTGAGGCTCACCGCATGACGGGCGAAGAGTCTGACATTGAGGACTATTCTGATACAGCAGTGATGGAAATAGCTTCTCTTAACGTGGCACTTCCGCCACTAAAAGAGGGTGAAGAGACTTTGGTCCAAGTAGTAAAAGACCCCATTGCATCAAAAGGGCCACGTCTAAGCCGACATATTAGCTTTCCCGGTCGCTTTTTAGTCTTTATGCCCGGCATCGACCATGTAGGTATTTCAAGAAAAATTACTGATCCAGACGAGCGTGAACGCCTGAGGACACTCATAAAGGCTCATTCTGAACCTGGGGAAGGTTTTATCGTTAGGACAGCGGCAATCGGCGAGGATGATAGTGACCTTGTTTCAGACATAACTTTTTTGCGAGAAATATGGAAAGAAGTTCAGTCAAGGTCTAATAGGCGACAAGCCCCTAGCTTAGTGTGGCAAGATTTCAGGCTATTACAAAAAGTTCTGCGCGATCTCTTTAGAGAGGAGGTCGCTTCGTTTTGGGTCGATACTGATGAGGCCTATCAACAAGTTGTTGCCTTCGTCCAGGCTCTTCATCCAAATTGGATAGATAGGGTTAAGCGTTTTACGTCTGATATTCCAATATTTGAAGCCTTTGAAGTTGAAAGGGAACTCGAACTTGCCCTACAGCCAAAATATTTTTTGCGCCAGGGGGGGTCGATAGTTATCAATCAAACCGAAGCGTTGGTAAGCGTTGATGTAAATACTGGTAAGTTTGTTGGGCGAAAAGACTTGGAAGAAACTGTCTTTATGACCAACATGGAGGCTATTCCAGAGATCATCCGCCAGTTGCGATTGAGAAATCTTGGTGGCATCATTGTCATTGATTTTATAGATATGATAGACCCCGAACATAAAGCGAAAGTGATGGAACGCCTGCATCAGGAACTTTTGCTAGACAGAAATCACGCTAGAGCACTAGAAATAAGCGACTTTGGCCTCGTGGAGATGACTCGAAAACGTACCGGGCCAAGCCTGGATAGCCAATTGACGATTCCCTGTTCTCGTTGCGAGGGAAGCGGTCGTCGCTTAAGTCCTGAAACTTTAGTCCTCAGGGGCTATCGGGAAATGGCGCGCATGGGTGAAAGGATAAAAGGAGCATCGATCCGCATTGTTTTACATCCCAACCTCAGGGCGGCAATTTCAGATGAAACAAGGGATGGGCTAATGCAGTTGGCAAGATTTCTTGGCGCTCATGTTCTGTGGGTTGAGAGGTCTGATTATAGAGAAGATACAATTGGATTTGAAACTACACATGGAAAAAAGGCAGAGGCAACCAATGTGTGATGGTGCCAAAGGGCGCGAAAAATTAAAAGATGAAGTTTTTTTGATGATGGCTATTGAGTTAAGCCGTCTTGGGACTTGTTGTAGATTAAAGGTAGGTTGTATTCTTCTCAGGCCAGATGGAGGTATTGCTTCTGGGGGCTACAACGGTGCTCTCCCTGGTATGCCACATTGCACACCCCAAACCTGTAACCCTGACCAGCGTTGTTTGCATACAAGCCATGCCGAAGAAAATGCCCTGGGGTTTTGTGACGGCTCGGTTCAAACTGCCTATATTACTGATGAACCGTGCCTGACTTGCACCCGTGCCCTGATAAGGCGTGGAGTGCGGAGGGTTGTTTTTCTTCGCCCCTATAAGAGCATCGCCGATCAGGAAAAAATCGAACGTCAGGCAATCCTAGAACACTTTGGTGTGCAATGGGAACACTTAGAGCTGAGACCAAGTTAGCATTGTGCAACAAATTACAATAAGACTTTTTTTAGTTCCCCCCCGGAGGCTGATTGTCAATTCAGAGTAGCAAATGGATTCCTTGGTGGTGGGAATTATTATCCCCTTACAAGAAAATGCTAACCCTGGGGTTAATTGCAACTCTCACCTGTGGAATATCCGCCTCATGGGTTCCATACTGGGCAGGAGAAGCGGTAAGGGCAATTGAAAAAGGTGAATATATATTATCTCGCCAATACTTGTTGTGGATGTTGCTCGTAACAGTAATAGCAGGACTTGGGCGATATTACATGCGAAACATTTTAATTGGCCTAAGTCGACAGATTGAGCGATGGCAACGTGAAGAACTCTATTTGTATCTTCTCTCTAGGCCATTTTCGTTTTACGAGCGTCAATCCACAGGTGATTTAATGAGCAGGATTGGCGACGACATCTCAACAGTTCGGATGGCTACAGGTCCAGGGCTGATGAGCCTTCTGCAGACTGCAAGCATTTTGCCAATGACTCTAACGCTGATGGTCTATACCGAGCCATTTGTATCAATAGCAGTCTTGGTGCCCTTCGCACTCCTTCCGGCTATTTACTACTACATCGGTAAATGGAGCCACATAAACCAACAAAAGCTACAACTATCAAATTCCGCGCTCAATATATTCAGTCACGAAACCATATCAGGCGAAAAAGTTGTACAGGCCTTCGGAATCGAAGATATTCGAGTAAAGCACTTTTCCACTCTGAGCCATGAACAAGCAAGATTAAATGTAATCCAAACCGGGCTATTTTCCTCCTATGGCCCAATAGCTATGATCATGGGCAGTATCAGTATTATTGTCCTAATTTGGTATGGTGGTTCACTGGTATTGAAAGGTCGCTTGGGGATTGGCGACCTCACTGCTTTTACAGGATACCTTGGAGCACTTGGGTGGCCTGTGATGTCTGTGGGATGGGCCGCAAACCTATTTCAGCGTGGCAAGGCGGGTCAATTGAGGATAAGACAACTACTTGCCCAGCCTGACATTGCCGTGCCAGGCACTGAGTCAACAGCTGTACAGCATGGGGCAGTATCTCTGGAATTAGATGAGGCTGAAGTCCACTTTAGTTCCGGAAGAGGCTTGGGGCCAATTTCTGTTTCTGTCCCCGCCGGGGGTAGCCTTGCAATTCTAGGTAGCATCGGCTCCGGAAAAACCCTCCTGCTCCACTTGCTGGCAGGGTTAAGGGAGCCACAAAAGGGTGCTTTTTTGGCCAATGGCCTTCAAATGACCAATGAATCCCTACGCAACCATTGGGCATCTCTAGGTTGGGTACCACAGGAGGCAGTACTCTTTTCGGGGAGTCTGAGAGAAAATATTTGCATAGGCTCTCCAACTGCAACCGAAGATGAAATATGGGAAGCAATAAAAGCAGTATGTCTTGATCATCTCGTCGACAGTATGTCAGAGGGGCTCGACACAGTGGTAGGAGAGCGTGGCGTTATCCTGTCAGGTGGTGAACGGCAGAGGGCTACCCTTGCCAGGGCACTATTACGAAAACCGGGGATATTGCTATTAGATGACTGTCTTTCTGCAGTTGATGCAGAAACCGAAAGCCGAATACTAAATAATTTGGGTGCATATTTAGGCAAGGCCACCTTGGTTTTGGCCACCCACAGAGTTTTTGTAGCAGAGCTATGCGAAAAGGTTATCGTATTGGATAACGGCCTACTCATTCAATCTGGAAGCCCCGCTACCTTAGCAGAAGTCGATGGCCCTTACTCAAAAATCCGCAATTTGCAAAGTTTGGAACGGGAAATGACTTCAAAAACTGTATTTTCCTGAGGAAGTCTCGTGATTTATAGTCGTTTAACTTATGACAAGCAACGCTTGGTATAATTCATTATCTGACAAAGGAACAGCCATGACTGAAAAAATGACAGCAAAGGAACTCATAGACCTAGTTAAAAAGGTTTTTTTACCCAAGCAAAATGAAAAAAAACTGGGCATCATGGTTGACCTGCCGGACTCCGTGGTTGGTGACGATACTGCTTGGAA
Organism: Holophagaceae bacterium; assembly: GCA_009783055.1. Taxonomy (GTDB): domain Bacteria; phylum Acidobacteriota; class Holophagae; order Holophagales; family Holophagaceae; genus WRHW01. Next base: position 22,428 of record WRHW01000006.1, on the reverse strand, counting down.
AGCAAGGCGAATGATAGCCCTCGAATGGGTTAATATCTTGCGCCAACACAGTATGGAATTGGGGCTTGATGTGCGATTGGTGGCATATACAAATTGCCATACCAATAATGGCGACCTGCCGGGTAGTGCATGGATATTGGATGGCGACTCATTGCCAGATTCATCAGATGGATTATCTGCTAGTTCGGCGATAGAAATGGAAAAGATTTATTCTGACTTTCCCATCCTCATCGCAATCACAAAATTTAGCTCCACCGCTCCTCTAAAGATGGCCGCAAAAAAATATGGCATACGGGCCGCTACCATGCCGGGCTTTGGGGAGGCTATGATTCCTGCCCTGCGACTAGATTATTCAGAAATCAACCGGCGTGTAAATGTACTTAAAGAGCTTCTCGACCGCGCTACTGGAGCTGATTTTGTGTTTAGTCACCCCACAGGCCAGTCAAGGCTACATTTAGACTTACGGCATCGCAGTTGCCATGCTTCCGGCGGACTTGTGCCAGAGCCTGGTATTGCTGGTAACTTACCATCAGGTGAAGCCTATATTGTGCCTTATGAAGGAGAAATCCAAGGTGATCCAAGCAGAAGCGAAGGCGAATTGCCGGTTCAGTTTGGCGATGAAATAGTGCTCTATAAAATAGAGGGCAACCGCGCTACCAGTGTAATTTCCAAGGGGACAGAATCCGAGCGCGAATCGGCACTGCTCGCAAAAGAGCTAGGATATGGCAACTTGGCAGAATTGGGGCTTGGGGTATTAGCTCCGTTTGGCATCAAGCCAATAGGTGCAATATTGCTTGATGAAAAGCTCGGCCTACATATAGCATTTGGCCGTAGCGAACACTTTGGTGGGCAAGTTGGGCCGTCGGCATTTTCTTCGCCTGAGGCAGTGATCCACATTGATAGGGTATACGTACCAGAAATGCAACCGAACATTTGCCCAGAAAGTGTAGACCTGCTCTTCGATGATGGGAGTAGAATGTCACTGATGAAGAAAGGTGACTACGTAATCCCTGACCTTAATACTTTGTAGTAGCAAGGGTCTTACAAAACATTTATTTGCACCAATTTTACATGCAACAAATTACTATGTAGCTATAATCAATCACAAAGGGGGAATGCCCATGTTAGATCGCCGCGACTTTTTGAAGCAATTGGCTGTGATGGGGGTTGCAACTACAACGCCGGTTACATTTGACCTCGGACGGACATCTATTGATCGGCCCCTCTCTGAGCAAGCCAATGATGGCTTATTTGCCATTCCAACTCGTCAAATACTGCGGACTAAACCTGCACCCCGAAAAATTCTCATACCAGACGTGGGAGAGTACCGCGTCTTAAAAGGTGATTTTCATATCCATACGGTTTTTTCGGATGGGGTAATTATGCCCAAAGACCGTGTAAAAGAAGCCGTAGATAACGGTCTAGACGCTATTGCAATCACTGACCATATTGAATACCGCCCCTATTTTGGTGGCAATGCCATCAAGTTGTTGGATAAAAACGATGACCACCACATGGCCTACAACATTGCCCTGCCAGAGGCTGAAAAGCACAATCTGATTCTCGTTCGTGGTACAGAAATTACCAAGAAAATGCCACCTGGACATTTCAACGCTCTATTTATTAAAGATGCAAATGCTATTGCCTCTGCTGTAACAGACTGGAAAAAAATGCTTGCTATAGCTACCGATCAAGGTGGCTTTGTTCACTGGAACCATCCTAATTTTCCCGACCTAAAGGCGACTGATCCTATGCGCTTTATGAAAGAGCATGAAGATGTCTATAAAAGCGGACATTTGCATGGTATAGAAGTATTTAATGGTTCAGACTATTTTCCCATCGTTTCTCAGTGGTGTAACGACATGAACCTTGCACTAATTGCCAATAGCGACATTCACGTTTCGGAATGGGATCAATATGGTAGCCAAAATCATCTGAGACCTATGACACTAGTTTTGGCTAAAGAACGGTCTCTAAATTCAATCAGGGAAGCATTTCTTGCGAGACGTACAATTGGATTTGCGGCTGGCCTAGTCTTTGGTAGTAATGAGTGGCTCCAGAAATTATTTACTGCATGTATATCGCAGACTACAAAACAAGCTGGTCTGGAGTTGATTAATAAAAGCGATATTCCATGCACATTACAAGTCAATGGAAAAAAATGGGAACTGCCTGCCAGAGGACAAGTTGTAATTGATCAGAGTGGCATGACAAAATTAACAGTATCAAATTGGATAGCAGGGCTAAACCGCCCACTAGAAATAACATTGGGGCGAAGCTAGTATCATGTAACGCTTTAGATGCTTGCTTAACGGCGTAGCAAGTCCGCCTTGCAAGCATCTAGCGGTCGTGATTTGCGAGCAAATCCCGACCCTAGTGCAGTGTAACATTTAAGTGTTACACTGCACTAGGGTACTGATGACACTGTCAAGCATCACCGCGTCAACTTGCGGTACTTGATCCGGTGTGGATCAAAGGGTTTGAGACCCAGTACGTCCTTTCTGTATTGTTCATATTCTGTATAGTTTCCATCATAGTATTCAACCCTTGAATCGCCCTCGAATGCTAGTATATGGGTGGCTAGGCGATCCAAGAACCATCTGTCATGGCTCACTATCACAGCACTTCCGGCAAAACCATCTATGGCCTCTTCTAGTGCCCTCATGGTGTTTACGTCTAGGTCGTTTGTGGGTTCGTCAAAGAACAACAGGTTTGATTCACTTTTTAGTGTAAGTGCCAGATTTAGGCGATTTTGTTGACCACCGCTCAATTCCTTAACTTTTTTTTGCTGGTCGTCACCGCGAAATCCAAAGCGACTTAGCCAACCTCTGATATTGATTTCCCTGCCTCCCAGATTGATTATTTCGTAGCCACCACTTACAACTTCAAAGACGCTTTTATCCATGTTTAGGCCAGAACGCAGTTGATCTACATAAGCCATCTTTACTGTTTCACCAATTTTGATACTGCCTCCATCAGGCTTTTCCTGACCGGTTATCAGGCGAAGCAGGGTGGTCTTACCCGCGCCATTTGCTCCTATCACACCTAAAATGCCAGCCCTTGGCACCTGAAAGGACAATTTTTCAAACAGGGACTTGTCGCCAAAAGACTTGGAGACTTCATTAAAATCGACTACGACATCTCCAAGACGGGGGCCACTTGGGATATATATTTCTAGCTGAGTTTCACGCTCTTTTGCATCAATACTGGCAAGTTTTTCATAATTGGCGATCCTTGCCTTGCTCTTGGAGTGCTGACCCTTTGGGGACATGCGAATCCACTCTAACTCGCGCTCAAGCGTTTTCTGTTTTTTGTCATCTTGTTTTTCTTCGAGAGACAGCCGATTTTTCTTTTGCTCTAACCAACTTGAATAATTACCCTTCCAAGGGATTCCTTCACCCCTATCTAGTTCGAGAATCCACTCTGCAACATGATCCAAAAAATATCTATCATGGGTCACAGCTATTACTGTACCGCTATATTCCTGTAAGTGCTTCTCCAGCCATGCAACAGTTTCAGCGTCTAGGTGATTTGTTGGTTCATCCAGCAATAATATATCTGGTTTTTGAATGAGGAGCTTACAAAGTGCTACCCGCCTACGCTCTCCGCCGGACAATATCTTTATAGGAGTATCGGGGTCGGGGCATCGCAGAGCATCCATCGCCTGTTCTAAGCGTGAATCTAAATCCCAGCAATCTGCCGCGTCAATTTTCTCCTGCAATTCACCCTGTTTTGCCAATAGATCATCATAATCAGCGTCAGGCTCTGCAAATCTGTCGCTTATCTCGTTATATTCCCTCAACCAGCTTGCCTGTTCGGCGGCCCCTTCCTCCACAATTTCTCTCACGGTTTTTGACTCGTCTAATAGTGGTTCCTGCTCTAACATGCCTGTGGAGTAGCCTTTGCTTAACACTGCATCGCCATTAAAGTCTTTATCTACACCAGCCATGATCCGCAGAACTGTGGACTTGCCAGCCCCATTTAGACCTAATACACCTATCTTTGCGCCATAGTAGTATCCAAGGCTGATGTCTTTGATGACAGGCTTATTGTTATAGATTTTTGAAACTCTCATCATGGAGTAGATGATTGTAGGCTCTTCCTGCTTTGCCATTTGGCTCTCCGAGGTTGTTGCTATGTATTAATTTGTTTCGATAATGCCTTTTAGTTTCTTTAGAATCTTAGGCAACCTATTTACTGCCGCTTGGCTCTCCATCCACTCTTTATGCGGCCTGGCTAGGTAGCCGCTTAGGTGACTCCCATCAGGGACATCTTTTGCCACCATAGAGTTTCCGCTGATGATAGAGCGAGAGCCTATACTGATATGCCCTGCGGTTCCAACCTTGCCTGCCATAGTGACATAGCTACCGAGGGTTGTCGAGCCAGAGATACCTGTCTGACTGACTATCAAACAGTGATCGCCGACTTGGACGTTATGGGCAATCTGGCAGAGGTTATCTATCTTTGTGCCAGAGCCGATTCTGGTTGGGCCAAGCGCGCCTCTGTCTATCGTTGTACATGCTCCAACTTCAACATCGTCACCAATTTCAACCCATCCAATCTGCGGAACCTTGTTATGTCTTCCCCCATGAAACGCATAGCCATAGCCGTCTGATCCCAAAACGCTGTTGGCGTGAATCCGCACCCTGCAACCAATTTTTGTTTTGCGATATATGACCACACCAGGGAAAAACTCGCAATCATCTCCGATGAGACAATCTTCGGCAATGTTTACACCCGGATGTACTATTACTCTGTTTCCGATGATAGACCTTGCTCCTATGGTTGATCTTGATGAAATATTGCAATCTATTCCTATTACTGCTGATGGATGAATTGGCTGTTCGCTAAATTCTACAACAGGTTCAGGGTGTAGCTTTGCAGTGCACTGGGCGGCTACCCAATATGGGTCTGACACTTCTAAAACCGGCTTATCTTCGAGAGTATTGTTTTTGCTGACAAGGATAAGACCCGCACAGCTTTCCGTAGCTTTGGAGGCATATTTTGGATTTGCCAAAAAACTAATGGATGTATTACGAGCCTCGTCTAAGGGCAGTACCTCAGTCAATATTCTTTCCGGCGGGCAACGCTGTAAGGTGCCTTCAAATAGTTCGGCTAATTTCCCGGCTGATATATCGGTTTGAGACATTTTGCCTCCTTATCAAATGCCAATATAGCAGTTTTCGCCATCATTGCTCATGTTTGAAAAAAACAAAAAAGTTATATAATTGAAAACATGCAGTTATCAGTACAGGTACCCCATGTATCCAATCCTTTTTCGCATAGGCTCTTTTGAAATTGGCACCTACGGCCTACTATTGGCTATTGGTTTTTTAGCCGCCCTTTGGCTTGCCAAGCGTCTTGCCAGGGCGGATGGATTACCGCCAGATGCCATTGTAGACATCAGCATTACTCTGCTGATAGCAGGCATCTTAGGGGCAAAGTTATTGATGGTTGTAGTTGACCTATTTAATGGCGAACCATTCGCCAGGGTTTTTAGTCTGGATACCCTCAGGGCAGGGGGAGCAGTACATGGAGGCATATTGTTGGCCATTCTTGCTTTTTTTTGGAGAGTGCGTTCCCTAAAGTTGCCATTGCTGAAAACCCTGGACGCGCTATCGTCTGCAGTTCCGTTGGGTCAGGCCATTGGCCGATTGGGTTGTATTGCGGCAGGATGTTGCTTTGGCACCTACTGCGATGCCCCTTGGGCAATAGTTTTTCATAACCATGAAGCGGCCAGATTTGGCACTCCTGTGGGCGATCCCCTGCACCCAGTCCAGTTATATTTTGCCCTCTCAAACCTTATCATTCTTACAATCCTACTCAGGTTCAGGCGTTTCCGGAAATTCCCAGGTCAGGTTGCGGCACTATTCTTTATCCTTGAGGGTGTATTCCGGATGGTGCTTGAAACTTGGCGAGGCGATTTCGACCGCGGTTTATGGTTTGATATTTCTTGGCTCTCCACGGGGAGGCTTACCGGCTTTTTGTTTATCCTGATCGGTAGTGCTATTTGGTTTTTTTCAGCAAAGAGCCACAGGAAACATAAGGTGCAGAGAGCCTAATACTAGTGCAGTGTAACACTTAAATGTTACACTGCACTAGGGTCGGGATTTGCTCGCAAATCACGACCGCTAGATGCTTGCAAGGCGGACTTGCTACGCCGTTAAGCAAGCATCTAAAGCGTTACATGGCACTAGTTTCAGTTATCAGCTTTCAGATGAAAAGCCTTGCATTGTGCGGCCTTACATAGATCATCCCTCAAATTAGCAATAGGAAGAGGTATAATGGCTATCAAAATTGAAATACAAGAAAAGGTCGGGAGGTTAGATAGGTTTTTGGTATCACTGCACTCTGAAATACCGCGTAGTCAGTGGGAATCATGGATAAGGGGTGGCAATGTTTTAGTTAATGGTATTCCTGCCACAAAAAATGGTCAGATATTGCATGTGGGCAATATAGTCGAGACTGAACTGCCAAATATTGCTCCTCCTGCGACATACTTGATCCCAGAGGCAATGGATTTGCCTACGCTGTATGAAGATGAACGCTTGTGGATCATCAATAAGCCAATGGGGATGGTAGTACATCCCGGACCTGGGCATCCTGCCGCCACTGTCCTTAATGCACTGCTGGCAAGAATTGGCTCCAATGCTTTTTCCGTTGAAAAACAAAATGAAAACGAGGATATATCAGAAGGAGATTATGAAATAAATCAGGCTTGGCCAGGTTTGGTGCATCGCCTAGATAGGTATACCTCTGGTTGCATGGCAATGGCTAAAGATGAAAATGCAAAAACATGCCTACAAGATCAATTCAAAGCTCGCACGGTTGAAAAGACTTATCTGGCTATTGCCCGTCAGTCCCGCAAGTTACCAGAGATCGGTAGCATTTTGATCTCTGCGCCCATTGCCAGACATAGAGTAGATCGGACAAAAATGACTATCCATTCAAAAGGCAAGGAGGCGCATACACGGATCAAGGTCATAAGTAAATCAATGGGTTTAGCTCTAGTGGCTTGTGAAATTTTAACCGGGCGAACACATCAAATTCGAGTACATCTATCAAGCATTGGCGCACCCCTACTGGGCGACCCACTATATGGAGGAGCCACCACCTGGCAAGACAAGTCTGCAAATCCCCTGACATGCCCCTACCCTGCTTTACACTCTTGGAAGCTCTCGCTCGATCACCCCAATGGTAAGAGGTTGAATGTCTTAGCAGAATTGCCTGACCAATTCGAGCAATATATCATCGCCTTTGGACTACAATCCTTTTAGAGACAGGCCATTGCCGAGATTATCGCGTTTGCCATAGGTGCCCCAAGCCCAAAATGGTCAGTGGCTAGTGATCTTGTTGCGCCATCATACCAAGTTGCTCCCGTTTGGGTGCAACTTGGTATTACCATCAACTACAATAAGTCAAATTGCTATAGAATGTATTTGGAGAATTGGATGTCCCAGCCTATTGGAAGTACAAAAATTTTGACAGGCACTGAAACAGATGTGTCTGAAAGGATACAGTTACCACGGCAATACAGGGTGGTGCTTCATAACGACAATTTTACAACCCGCGATTTTGTTGTATATATACTCCAGGAGATTTTCCGTAAATCTGAAGCAGATGCAGTAGGGATCATGCTTTCTGTCCACAACAAGGGCATTGGTGTGGCTGGTGTATATTCTTTTCAAGTAGCAGAAACTAAAGTTGAACAAGTGAGGCAACTTGCGGAACGTCACGAATTTCCACTTCTCTGTACATGCGAACCGGATAACTGATGGCAGACAAACCTAGATTGGCACCAGCCCTACAAAAATCAATAGAATCAGCTTTTTGGCATGCTTCGAGGAGGGGGCATGAATATCTTACGCTAGAACATTTGTTGTATAGCCTGCGGGATGATTCACTCGTGATTAAGGCTATTGGTGCTTGTGGTGGGGATCAAGATAAAATTTGGTGGGAGCTTGAAGTTTATCTGTCTGAAAAAATGGAGTCTATACCCTGGAAAAAAGCACCGGAGCCAACTCCGACAATAGCATTTAATAGGGTAATGGAGAGGGCGATAGTCCACGCCATTGCAAGTGAGGTCAGCTATGTTGACTCGGGTGCGGTGCTGGCATCTATACTCCCTGAAACGGAGAGCTTTGCATCATATTTATTGACTAAGTATGGTGTTGAGCGTTTGCCCCTCCTACGCTTCCTGAGTCATGGCTCTGGCGAACAGCCGTCACGAGTTAGAACAAAACCCAAACGTAAAGAAGAAGCTGAAGAGGACGATGACTCGCCTTCCAACGATCCGCTAAAGACGTATGCAGTAGACCTTATCGAAAAAGCAAGGAATGGGCATATCGACCCATTGGTTGGGCGTGAGCTAGAACTTGAACGCATCATGCACATTCTCTGTAGGCGCAGAAAAAATAACCCACTGCTTACAGGCGAGGCAGGCGTTGGTAAAACTGCACTTGCCGAGGGGCTGGCATTACGCATTCATAAGGGGGAGGTTCCTGAAGAACTTGCTACAAATGCCTACTATGCCCTGGATTTAGGGGCACTTTTGGCTGGGACACGCTACAGGGGTGACTTTGAGGCACGTGTCAAGTCAGTGTTAGACGCACTCAAGAACAAGCCAGGATCGCTGTTGTTTATAGATGAAATACATACACTTGTCGGTGCTGGGGCTGTTGGTGGTGGAAGCTTAGATGCTGGAAATTTGCTAAAACCTGCTTTGGCCTCAGGCAACCTCCGTTGCATTGGTGCCAGCACTTATCAGGATTTGAAGGGGGGATTTGAAAAAGATCGTGCCCTCTCCAGACGGTTTCAGATAATTGAATTGACTGAGCCTGCAGAGGCCGAAGCTGTAGAAATCCTCAAGGGTCTGCGAGGAGCTTATGAAAAACATCATGGCGTTAAGTTTACAGATGACTCTCTGGAAGCCGCCGTCCGCCTATCGGCAAGACATCTCAGAGAAAGTTTTTTGCCAGACAAAGCACTTGATGTAGTAGATGAAACAGGTGCAACACAGAGATTGCTACCAATAGATAAACGTAAGCAGGAAGTGGGTGTGGCCGAGATCGAGGAGGTTGTTGCAAAAATGGCAAAGGTGCCTACTCAATCTGTGTCCTCTGATGATGCTATGCGGCTTGCCAACTTAGAAGCAGACCTGAAAGATAAGGTGTTCGGCCAAGACGAGGCTGTAGAGCGCGTCGTTTCTTCTATCAAGCTAAGTCGCTCTGGACTGCGGGGACATGAAAGGCCAGGTGGTTCTTTTTTATTTGCAGGCCCAACCGGGGTTGGCAAAACAGAGTTGGCAAAGCAATTGGCTATGGTTTTAGGTGTGCCATTTATCCGTTATGACATGTCGGAATATATGGAAAAACATGCTGTGAGTCGCCTGATAGGTGCCCCACCAGGCTATGTGGGGTTTGAAGATGGTGGTCTACTAGTTGATGCGGTACGTAAACAACCTCATGCTGTTTTGCTACTGGATGAGATAGAAAAGGCTCATTCTGATTTGTTTGCGATTCTGCTTCAGGTGATGGATCATGCCACATTGACCGACCCTCACGGACGCAAAGCCGATTTTCGCCACGTTGTCATTATTCTTACAACCAATGCAGGATCAAAAAATGTCAGTCAGCGACGACTGGGCTTTAATGATTCCGGTGTGGGCAGTAGTGCTAGGGGTGCCATCGAAAAGACATTCAGCCCTGAATTTAGAAACCGTCTCGATGCTATTTTGTATTTCAAACCTCTGGGACATGCTGAAATATTGAGGGTTGTGGATAAGTTTGCCAATGAGTTACAGGCCTTGCTTGGCGAAAAAAAGGTCAAGCTAAACCTAACCACCTCGGCTCGCAATTGGCTTGCAGAAAAGGGTTTTGACCCATCTATGGGTGCGCGTCCCATGACGCGAGTGTTTGAAGAGCATGTCAAAAAGCCATTGGCAGAAGAAATGTTGTTTGGTGTCTTAAAAAATGGTGGCCAAGCTATGTTTACTGCCAGAGGTGGAAAATTAGCATTGCGCTCTAAAAATATTAAGTGAAAATGCCCTAATGCCTTTTGGCGGCCACCCATTTCCTTGAAGCCAGATATATCACCACTGCCGCTACGACAGTTGAAAAGGCAAGTAGCATTGGTGGGGTCATTTTTTCACCGTAGACCATTATTCCTAGCACTAATTGGAATGTAGGCGAGAGATATTGTATGAAACCAATTCTTTGCAATGGGATTCTGATTGCGGCATAGGCAAAGGCCAGTAGTGGTATTGCTGTTACTGGCCCTGCAACGGTTAGGAAGATAACAGATTTTGCCCCTGGCCCGAAAAAGTACCCCCAGCCAAATTGTTGCGCCCAAAGTAGCCAGATGAGGACAAAGGGAGTAGCGGTTATCGTTTCAGCAGTAAGCCCAGCTAGGGCATCTAGGCCAACCTTTTTTTTAATTACTCCATAAATAGAAAAAGATGTTGCCAGAGAAAGTGAAACCCAAGGGATTTTTCCAATCATGAATGCCGCAATCGCAACTCCAATTGTGGCAAAGATGACTGCTGTGGTTGCCCAGCTATCCAATTTTTCCTTGAAGAAAAGGCTACCTAGGCAGATGGATAGCAAGGGAGTAATGTAGTAGCCCAAACTGGATTCTGTCACCCTGCCTGCATTTACTGCCCAAATATATGTACCCCAGTTAATAGTTATTAATATAGCGCAAACAATCACAGAAATTAGGCTCCGCCAGTTTTTGAATATTGGAATGAGTTGTTTGGCTAAGCCAGTAATTTGCATCACAAGGAGCAAAAAAAGTGCTGACCATAGAACTCTATGGCAGAGGATATGTACTGCGTCAATATCAGTAATTTGTTTCCAGTAGATTGGGAATAGCCCCCACATTCCATAAGAGGCTATAGCCGCCCATGTTCCTGCGCGCAATTCTTTTGCTGATTTGGATAAATTCGGTGACACTTCCATGAATATATCTTATTGTGAAATTATTCCTTTGGAGGATATATGCGATTTTCGTTGCCAATTTTTTTTCTTGTATGTTTGGAGCTTTGTACGCAAATGCCCCTTGTTGCTCAGGGGACTAAGGCAGATTACGACCGCTGGTCAAAGATACAGGAATTAACCAGAAATAAGGTGTATCGCGGCCAGGTTGTGCCTGTATGGAATAAGGCTGGGACTTCTTTTTTATACAGCAACTACCTGCCGGATGGACGGACTGAATGGATACGCGTAGAAAGTGAGAAAAAGAGGCCAGCTATTGACGAAAACAAGTTTATACCTGCAATGGAAAAGGCTCTCGGCAAGGCCGTAGACCTCAAGAAAACGAGCATCGAGGCACTAAATTTTGGTGAGGGAACCGAACTAACCTTTAGGCTTGACGGCAAAAACTGGAAGATTGCAGATCCAAATGCAAAAACCTATTTGATTACTGCAGGGCCGGAACTTCAAAGGCTCCAACAAGGCCAGGGAAGGCCAAGAACCCCAGAGGCGAGAAGAGACCATATCAGCCCAAATGGTAAGTACGAAGCCATTGTTCAGGATAACAATGTATTAATCAGAGAAGTAGATGGACAGACAGCAGTTTTTCGGAGCAAAGATGGAAACATCGGCGACCGATACAACGGCCAATTTTTTTGGAGCCCCGACAGCAGGTATCTGGTTGCAGTGAGAGCAACCATAGTACCTCAGCGCAAGGTGACTTTTGTAGAAACGTCTCCCAGGGATCAGCTACAGCCAAAGGTGCATGAAAATGATTACACAAAGCCTGGCGATCCATTGCCTATTCCACGTCCACAGCTCTTTGATGCGCTAGAAAAAAAACAAATTCCCACCTCTGATGCGCTCGCACCAAATCCCTATAGCATTACCGGGATTAGGTGGTCAGAAAATAGCAGTAGATTTACATACATCTTTAATCAGCGAGGGCATCAGCTACAGCGATTAATTGCTGTGGATGCCAGTTCGGGTAGCTCCAGGATATTGGCGGAAGAGACATCCAAAACTTTTGTCCACTATTCTGCAAAAACCTGGGTAGATTTTTTAGACAATCAAGACGAGCTGGTTTGGATGAGCGAGCAGAGTGGATGGAATCATTTATACTTAGTGGATGGTCGCACCGGTAATATCAAGAACCCAATTACAAAAGGTAATTGGGTTGTTCGACGAGTGATCAACCTAAACAAAAAAAATAGAACTATGATTTTACAGGTTAGTGGTTTCCGCCCTGGCGAAGACCCATATTTCCTACACTATGCCACAGTAAATTTAGATGGCAGTGGCTTTAGATTACTAACAGAAGGTGAAGGGACGCATATTGCTACATTTAACGAAAACCATACCCATTTCGTTGATGTATGGTCGAGAGTAAACAGCGCGCCAGTGGCTGAGTTACGAAGGGTTTCAGACGGCAAGGTAGTATTAGAATTAGAAAAGGCAGATATTTCTGACTGGCAAAAGACAGGCATTCGTATGCCGGAACCATTCGTAACTAAGGGGCGGGACGGCAAGACCGACATATATGGCATTGTATGTTTGCCCTCGAATTTTGACCCCAATAAAAAATACCCCATCATAGAATATATCTACGCTGGCCCACACGATAGCTTTGTTCCAAAAGCATTTTCCCCTTATAACCGCAACTTACAAGGAATGGCCGAGCTTGGTTTTATTCTCGTACAGATAGATGGTATGGGGACTAGTAATCGTGGAAAAGTATTCCACGATGTCTGTTGGCAAAACTTAGGTGATTCGGGATTTCCAGACAGAATTATCTGGATCAAAGAAGCTCAAAAAAAATATCCACAGATGGACCTTAATAGAGTAGGCATATATGGCGGCAGTGCAGGTGGGCAGAGTAGTACCCGCGCCCTCCTTGCCTTCGGTGACTTTTACAAGGTCGCTGTGTCAGACTGCGGTTGCCATGACAATCGTATGGATAAAATCTGGTGGAACGAGCAATGGATGGGCTGGCCAATCGGCCCACACTACGAGGAACAATCCAACGTCACCCAAGCTCATAATCTGACAGGCAAGTTGATGCTAATAGTTGGTGAAGTAGATACCAACGTCGATCCAGCATCTACAATGCAGGTGGCCGATGCCCTCATCAAGGCAGACAAGGATTTTGACCTAATTGTGATGACCAGCGCAAATCATGGCAGTGCAGAAAGCCCTTATGGACGGCGCAGACGGGCAGATTTCTTTGTCAGACACCTTCACGGAGTAGAGCCAAGGTTATAATCTATAGCTACATACCCAACGCAAATCACCTTATATTTTTAAGGAGTTCACATGTCAAAAATGTATACAGAAAGACGACAAAAATTACAGGAGCAACTTGACAAAGGGTTGGTGCTATTCCTGGGCAACGAAGAAAGTCCGATGAATTATGCAGATAACACCTACCACTTCCGACAAGACAGTACTTTTTTATATTTTTCAGGCATCGACCGTCCAGGGCTTGCGCTCCTGGCTGACCTGGAAAATGGTGAATGGACTCTTTTCGGCAACGACCTGACAGCAGATGACATTGTGTGGACAGGCCAACTGCCTTCCATAAAAGAATATGCAAACCAAGCTGGAATAAAAAAGACAGCCCCGCTGGCTGATCTAAAAGCGATTTTAGAAGTAGCAACGAAGCAAGGGAGACAGGTAAATTTTCTGCCACCATATCGAGACGAACACATGCGGAAGCTGTGTCAATTAGGGATAAAAGGTGTTGGGGCTTCAGTTCCATTAATTACGGCTGTTTCTGAACTTCGAATCTGCAAATCATCTTACGAAATTGCCGAAATCGAAAAAGCGGTTGAGACATCACTCCAGATGCATCTCACAGCCATGTCTATGGCAAGACCAGGCATGACCGAAGCGCAAATAATGGCCAAAGTAACAGAAATTGCACTAGCTGGTGGCGGTCTGGCTTTTCCAGTAATTGCAACTATCAACGGCCATGTACTACATAATCATCACTATGAAAATGTGCTGAAATCTGGCCAACTTTTTTTACTGGATGCAGGAGCCGAGACAGATACACATTATGCCGGAGACCTATCGAGCACTTTCCCTGTTGATTCAACTTTTACCCAACGCCAGAAGGACATCTATGACATCATGCTAGGGTCTTTTTTGCTGGCAGTAGATGCTCTTAAACCTGGAATCAACTTTGTGGACATTCATCTCCAAGCCGCCAAAAAAATTGCAGAGGGGCTAAAGGATTTAGGCTTGATGAAGGGCGATGTAGAAGATGCGGTGGCGCAAGGTGCTCACGCTCTGTTTTTTCCCTGTGGACTGGGTCACTTAATGGGGCTAGATGTTCATGACATGGAAAATCTTGGCGAAGTATATTTCGGCTATGAGGGAAGGCCAAAGAGTACTCAATTTGGCTTAAAGTCTTTGCGCTTGGGACGCAAGCTAAAAGAGGGTTTTGTGCTCACAGTAGAGCCAGGTATTTACTTTATGCCTGAGTTAATTGACATGTGGAAAGCCGAAGGTCGACACAAAGATTTCATCAACTATGACGCTGTAGAGGCATACAGAAACTTTAGCGGCCTTCGCATCGAAGAGGATTTTGTCATCACTGCCACAGGCAGTCGTCGTTTAGGCTCGCCCAAACCTCGAACTGTTGAAGAAGTGACAGCAATTAGGAAAGGGTAGCGCTAGTAGTAACCCCTAACAAAAGAGGTAAAAAATGATTAAAGAAAAAATTAAGCAAGCAGTAAAGCTACTAAAAGAATTTGAAATTGATTGTTGGATTACTTTTACGCGTGAAAGCGAGATAAACGGCGATCCAATACTGCCGCTCCTGTTGCCAGGGCCTGTCACCTGGCATTCGGCAGTAATTATTACTTCCGATGGCAAGTCCAGGGCTATCGTGGGTCGTTACGACCGTGCCACTGTAGAGGAAACAGGGGCATACGACGAGGTTTTTGATTTTGTATCCAGTTTCCGCGAACCATTTTTGGAGGTAATGAAAAAAATCAATCCCAAGACAATAGCTCTCAATTATTCAGAGGGAAGCGAAATTTGTGATGGGATAACCCACGGCATGTTTCTCACATTGCAAAAGCTATTGGGCGAACTGGGTATGGCAGATCGCATTACTTCGGCTGAGGTCATTGTTTCTGCACTTAGAGAGCGCAAGTCTGAGGGCGAACTAAAATCAATGAAAGAAGCAATCCGCCACACATTAGAAATATTTGATCTAGTACAAAATGAAATAAAACCAGGGCGCACCGAGCAAGACATTGCGGCCTTCATGGGTGCCGAAGTCGAGCGTAGAAAGCTGTGTACCGCTTGGAACCCAGCAACCTGTCCATCAGTGTTTACAGGGCCAGAAACAGCCGAAGCTCACTACACCCCAACCAAACGCATAATAGAACCTGGTCACTTAGTAACCATGGACTTTGGGGTTAGGATAGATGGATACTGCTCAGACTTACAGCGTACTTTCTACGTAGCAAATCCGGGGGAAACTGAGCTACCTGAGGCCGTTCAGAGAGGCTTTGATACCTTAAGGAATGCTATTGAAGCCGCCAAGGCAGTGATAAAGCCTGGTGTAATTGGGTTGGATGTTGATTTAGCCGCGCGCAACCACCTGATCGCTACAGGCTATGGAGAAAACCCCTTTGCCTTGGGACATCAGGTTGGGCGGTTTGCCCACGATGGCACGGCAATTTTAGGTCCCGCTTGGGATAAGTATGCCCAAAAACCATTCAAACCATTAGAGTGTGGCATGGTATTTACAATAGAGCCACGCCTAACAGTGCCGGAACATGGAATTATCTCTATAGAAGAGATGGTTGTCGTGACAGAAAACGGGGCCGAATGGCTGAGCAAACCTCAGGTGACTTTGCCGATTATTTAGTATTTTTTTATTCTGCTTAGCGATAAAGCCATTTTCAAAACCCGCCAGGGTTTTGAAACAACAGATGTTGAAAGGCTGTGCCAGAATGTAGTCGAATTCTGCGAAACAATGTATTATTTCGCAATTTACACCTACTGAGCAGAATACGGGGATAACGAAGGTGAAAAAGCAACAATCCATAAAGCGAGGAGCATGTTAATAATGCAAAACTGGATCGCGTGGAAGCCTCATGTAGCGGAGGATAGCGAGAAAATGAAGGCGCAGACGAGAAACCGGATTTTGAAATTACCTCAATAAGTACCTTTTTTATAGGTTTGCAAAAAAATCTTTTTTAATAATTACAAATTTGACATTTTTGGCAGTTAATGCTCTAGTATTAGAGGACTGTTTTTCGGAGGTTCGCGTGAAAAAGTACTCTTCATTGTTTGTAGCGATAGTCGCTTCAGTAAGTCTAATGGCTCAGGAAAAACCAGAAAAATCAAAGTACTGGCCATTTGAGGTACAAGTCGGAGCCAGCTTTATGGGATATCACTCCCATGATTCTTCATGGATGGGTTATTCGAGGAATTTCTCACCCGACAACCCTCGTTTGGCTCCATCAATAAAGGTTGCTATTGACCCTATCGGTCTGCCTTTTGGCTCTATTTTACTTAGCGCAGGCTATCGGCTTAAAAATGATGTACCACTTAACTATTATTCAGACTTGTCTCATGAAGAGCAGACTCAATTTGGCCTTACTCTGAGAATCGAAACAAGCACAAACTTCGAGCTAGGTGTTGGTCTAGATTATAGGCGAGACTGGATGAAAGTTCCCCAATTACACGGAACTGATACCCAAGACACCGCTTGGCGACCTTGGCTTCGCGCAAACGCCAGATACATGTTTGATAAGGGAACTAATGTCACCCCATTTATTGGATTGGAAGCCGGCTTTGCGCTTTCTAATCTGGATGTAGATAACAACAATCACTATCGTGACTACGCAATCAATTCCGGCAACTACTTCCTTGGTGCCGTTCCCAATTCTGAGATTCGCACTCCAGAAAGTTTTACGCGAGGTCACTTCCCCGCTTGGGAAGTTGCGGCGGTGGCCGGAATTCGCTTTGGGAGGCACGGAGTGGGTGCCCCCAAAGTTAAGGCTGTGCCTGTAGTTCCTGTGGTACCAGTGATAGAAGCAGAAAAAGTGGTTGTTCCTGATAATTCAGAAGCCCGCAGAGCCGAAGAAGCTCGTCGCAAGGCAGAAGAAGATGCACGTATCGCCGCCGCAGAAGCCCGCAGAAAAGCAGATGAAGAAGCTCGTCGTAGGCTAGAAGAGCAAGTAACAGAGGTAGATGGGCTTAGAATCCATTTCGCCACAAATTCCTCTGCCACTACTGCCGCTGACAGGGCACTTGTCAAGAGATGGGTTGAAAAACACAAGGGAATAGATACCACCGCGATAACAGTTATTGGACATTGCGATATCCGCGGACTCCCTGAACACAACCAGCAACTCTCTATGCAACGCGCCAGAGCCTTGGCATATCTCTTGAGGATGGAAGGTATCAATATACCTGCTTCAAATATAATTGGCCGTAGCTTCTCCCAGCCGATTGCTAACAATGAGACTCCTGAAGGGCTTGCAACCGATAGGCGTTCTGAAGTGACTATTAACCATTCTAAATTTAGAATTACCCCATCGTCTACTTTGGAAGGCAGACGCATTGTAGAAAATAGGTAATACCATCCAGTCAGAATTTATTTTGGGAAAATGAGGGGGCGGGTGCCCCCTCATTGCCATATGCGGAACGCTCGTTGATGGACACCCTGCTAAGCGGAATTTATTTCACAATCGTTGGCCTGGCAGGTTCGATAGGGCGGGCACTATCTAACGGGTTGCCAAAGGCTCTTCAACTGCGCCTCCAAGCCGAGGCTCCTCAAAACTTAGGATATGGGTGGATATGGCTCCATGCCGTAAGCGTTGGTGAGTTACTGCTTGCTACTGGAATATTAGGCAAGTTGCGTGAAAACAAATTCCGGGTACATATCACAACGGGTACCCAAGCTGGTTTAGAACTATTGAAAAGCCGTATTTTTACTTGGGATGATGGTTCAGGCAAGATTACTGGAGGTGCTTTTCCACTGGATGATTCTGGTGGTCTAAAAAGTTTCCTAGAAACTCCCCCAGCAGTCTTCATTGCTCTAGAAACCGAGGTATGGCCAAATTTATTCAGGGAACTGGAATCTAGAAATATCCCAATATGTATTGTTAATGGGCGACTCACTGCCCGCACGATGGACAGCTTTTTCAAACCCTGGCTACGTTGTGCTATCTCCTGCATATCCATAGTCTCTGCCAAAGATTCTGATTCGGAAAAAAACTTTAGACTAATGGGAGCCCCAAATGTAGTGGTTGGCGGAAATTTGAAATCAGATTTACCTGCTCCCATCCCTTTACATGGTGGCTGGGAAATAATCCGTAAAGGATGGTACGGTCTACCCATACTTGTGGCCGGAAATACAGTCGATGGAGAGGAGGAACTAATATTAGACGCTTGGAACCATGCAAAAGAAGCCTATGCACAATTGCGCTTGATTATTGCCCCCCGTCAACCTAAGCGATTTGAGTACGTTGCAAACTTATTGAATGGCTATGGGATTTCTTTTTGCAGGGCGACAAACCTAGATTCTTTGGATTCAGATCAATGCCGCGAAACTCAAGTATTGCTATTAGATACTTTGGGCGAGCTTGCCTCAGTATATAGTATCGGTCATATAGCCCTTATTGGCGGAGGTTGGAAATGGCATGGGGGACATAACCCCTTGGAGTCGATATATTGGGGTATACCTACGATAATTGGCCCATCATATACAAATTTTGAAGACATAGTTCTACCACTATTGGAGGCTGGGAGTCTGACAGTGGCTGAGATAGCTGGGCTTGGAAATTGCATTGTGAAACAGCTATCTGGCAGGGGGCTAAACCCTAGCCATATCAAAATCCCGGAGTGTCTCCAAGGAAGCCTTCAAAAGACTTGGAGTTGCATAGAGCCATATCTCCATCGGCCATAATACTAGGTTGCGTTTAATCGGGATTAAACGCGAAACGTCATAATGAACGTGACGTAAGCAACCAAATAAACAGCGATTTGAAAGGACAAAATGCAGGAAAAGTCAGCGTGGAAGCCTCGTGTATCCACTTGCAGGCAAGTGGATACCGAGAGAATTTTTTGCAAACACGAGCAAAGCCCGTAATCTCTCGGAATCCTTCGCTATGCTCGGATATCCGAGGCTCCCACGCCGGCCATTCAGGCATGGCCAGTCTTCTTTCTCGCTTTCAAGTTTTTCGGCATAACAGCCTTCATAATCAAAAATTTCTCGGTATCCTTCGGATACGCGAGACTGCCACGCCAAGCATTTTTGGAAACTTGTTATTTCGGACACGCTTGCTGGTATCTTGTTTTCTTCACCTTCCTACTGCGGGCACTGCTTTCGCATTGCCGTCATACCAAGTTGCTCCCGTTTGGGTGCAACTTGGTATGAAGGACTGGATCAAAAACAAGTCAAAGCAGACTGGGACTCCCCCAAATGTACTTTTGCAGACTTACATGATGGAGCGATTGGTTGAACGGGTATCAATATCGCATTACCGCAATAACCTGATCCTTAAAGGGGGCTTCCTGATTGCTTCAATGGTTGGCATCGACAGGCGCACGACAAAGGATTTGGACGCGACGGCAAAAGGCCTGTCTATCACTCAGGATGGCCTCAAAGTCATCCTTGGCGAAATCATCTCACTGGATGCCGACGATGGGGCAACTTTTGAAATCCAAGACATCAAAAACATCCACGATATAAGCGAATACGATGACTTCCGCGTGTCCAATCTGTTCGGCTATGCAGTACACTTAATACATACTGTTATTGGAGTTTCTTCATGGTTACAGCAGAGACAATGCAACCCATCACTGCCGAGGCTCTAGCAATACAAATATGCGAGGACAAAACCTTTCAGGCGGCCCTCACTTCAGTTATCAAATCGTGCCTGGATGAAGATTGTCGTGCGTCAACTCCAGAGGAAATCCGCCAAGCATCTGCAGAATACAAAGCTGGACGATTGCAAACTTTTTCTCGCGAAGAAGTGAGACGTGAAGTCAATGCCTTGGCAAATTGAACAGACCAAACAAGCCAAAAAAGACTACATTTGATGGGCGCGGAGTGACCAGCGAGTGATCGACAGGATTGAGGAGCTTCTTGATGACATGGAGAACGATCCCTTCACTGGCATTGGGAAGCCTGAACAACTCAAGTATGATTTTGCTGGGTTCTGGTCAAGACGCATCACAGAACAACACCGCGTTCTGTATGAAGTTCATGGCGATGTAATACTGGTTCATAGATACTTTGGGCATTACGAATAAAGCAGTCGTATCTCCATATTTCTGTGCGGTATTTTTAGTTAATCCGCCTGAAAACTGATAACTGTGAACTGGTATAACTACCAACCTCTATCGCGGTGTCAGCCGCCTCAACCACACTGACCACTTGCCACTGATCACTAAACAAGGCCACTGACCACTTTGGTAATTATGAACTACCAAAAGTAGTGTTGCTATATACTTAATTTGTGTATAATGAAAACAGAGGCGGCTTTGAATTTCAAAGAGCTGGAAAAAATTATCAAGGCAGATGGGTGGACTCTAAAAGAAGTAGACGGCTCCCACTATCACTACAAGCACCCAAGCAAGAAAGGCAAGGTTACTATTCCCAATCACGGTAGTCGTGATTTGAACATCAAAACAATTCGTTCTGTGCTCAGACAAGCAGGTATGGGGAGGTGGAAATGAAACTCGTTTACCCGGCAGTTTTTTACCCTTGGGAAGATGGGCTTGGCTACACTGTTGAAGTGCCTGACCTGCCAGGATGCCTTTCGCAGGGCGAAACTTTGACTGAGGCAATGCTGATGATCAATGAGGCCGCGGCAGGCTGGATTCTGGGTGAGATGGAGGACGGCAACCCAGTTCCGCCCCCAAGCCCTCGCGAAGCAATAATCCCAGATAGTGAAGAACCAGATGGTTTTGTTAATCTGATTTCTTTGGATTTAGATGAACATGCAAGGAAATTCGGCAGGAAGGTTGTTAGAAAAAATATCACTATTCCTGCCTACCTCAATACTTTTGCAGAATCGCAGAACCTTAATTTCTCAAAGGTGTTGCAGGAATCATTGGCTGAAAAGTATGCCCGCTTTCATGTATGAAAACTCAATCCACACTGAGCACTGAACGAGGCCACTGAGACTACAGGAGATTTTTGCCGGTTTTTATGATCTCTTTAACAAATGGGTTGTTGTTGTCAAGCTCAGAGGTCTCAAAGACCAAGGGTTCAAAATATATCCCTTTGTAGTCCTGGGTTAGCAGTATGAGTTCTGTGAGGATATCTAATTGTTTTTTGCCCTTGTAGTCCTTTAAAAAAAAACAGATGTCTACGTCACTAGTTCTAGATGGGTTGCCTTTGGCGTATGACCCGAAGATGACCGCTTTGTCAACTGGCATTGTCTGACTAACTTTTTTGGCGTAGCTTATTGCTGTTTGATGGATGGTTTCAATGTCAATAGCCATTTGAATGTCTCCTTCGACTGTGAGTATATCATTGCGGCATCTTTTTCTTTAATTTTCTTGTAGATTTCATGCTTATAGGTAGGGTAACGGTTGTTTAAATAACAACTTGAAAGTGTTGCAAATAACATCAGTGTGTTTTGGGGTATCGGCTGGTCGAGTTTTTCTTCAAATGCTTTTGCCAAGGAGACAATATTGTGGGATTTTGGGATTTCATCATCCAAATATAGCAGATACAAGCCTTTGACTAGTTTTTCGATAGCCTGCTGGCACATAAAAGCCGAGTATATCCAGTGTTTGTTTTTGAGCAGTGTTCCAGCGACTTTTAGGTCTGATTGGGCAATTTCCAGCCAGCTATTGAAATGGTCATCTTTAGACATTGGCATATGTACTAAATTCCCTTTTAAATTTGGCCTTCCATGTGTGCAAAAGAGTGTAATCCTCAAGCCCAATCAGAATGTTATCAATGGTGGACGCATACTCGCATCCCACAGCTTGGACGTTCCAGCTTTGTTAGGGCACTCAATTTTCTCTTCCACTGGAAGAAAAGTTCTTCCTGTTTGTAACATTCTTCAAGTTGGGCATGTTGAGTGACATTCTCAAGTATCATAACAAGCCTCTCATAGATAACTACGTTACCATAATTTCGCAAAATGACGAATTTTTCAATAAAGATTTCTCTCATATCACGTTGCAATCAACATACTTTTTTAGCTAGTGCAAGTAAAATTCGCCCCGCCGCAAGGCGCACTGAATACTGACCACTGAAAAAGGCCACTGGTGATCAGTGGCTAGTGTGGTTGATATCAACTCAGCTTAAATTTATGCACTTCTGCCTGTAGTTTGACGGCAAAGGCGGCTAGGTCCTGGGCTGTGTGGGAAATCTCGGAGGTGGTTGCCGCCATCTGGGAGGTTGCAGATGCTACCGAGGCGGCTTCCTGAACGCTTTGCTCTACCTGACGCGCCACTTCGGCCCCCG
>WRHW01000005.1 GCA_009783055.1 Holophagaceae bacterium | reverse complement strand
CTCTATTCTGACCTAAAGAAATCTGTGGCGGGGATGGATGAATTAACTCGTGACAATGTAAATATCCGCAAATATTTAGAGAGCCTCATTCAGAGCCTCGGTGTCGCTATAATATCATTTGATAAGAATGGAATTATTCTTACATGTAACAAAGCGGCAGAATCCATCATCGGGATGGCAGGAAGTGAAATCCTGAAGCACAACATACGGCATTTACTACCTCCTGGGGCACAAGATGAAATCACCCATACCACAAATTACCTCCTACAGGGCTTTCCTGTGGGAGATATTTCCTGCGTGATATGGAACCAACGCGGAACAGGCACTTCAGTGAATATGACCATTGCTCCAATCCTTGACGAAAATAACAACATTGTTGCATTTTCTCTTTTGTTAATAAAGGCAACTTCCTGAAGTGAAAACAGAAAGGATGTCGATGTCCCCTCATCTAAGTGTAGTAATCCCTATATATAATGAAGAAGAAAACATCAAGCAACTATGGATGCGCCTATCGGCAGTATTAAGAGAAAATTTTGATGAGCGCGGATGGGAAGTAATCCTTACAGACGATGGTAGTCGCGACAAAAGCCTAGAGATGATACTTGAAATAGCGCAGTCTGAACGCCGTGTGAAAGTTGTGGAATTTAATAGAAATTATGGACAGCATGCCGCTATTTTCGCCGCATTTTCTCAGGTGTCAGGCCAAGTGGTAGTTACACTGGATGCCGATTTGCAAAACCCGCCAGAAGAAATTCCGAAGCTGGTTGCAAAGATCGATGAGGGGTTCGATGTTGTTGGTGGCTGGCGGTCAGATAGACAGGAAAATGACAGCATTTTCCGCACAATGCCTAGCAAAATTGTAAACGCAATGACCCGCAAAACAACAGGAATCAAATTGCATGACTACGGTTGCATGTTAAGAGCTTATAGACGTGATGTGATTAACGCAATGCTGGACTGCAGAGAGCGCAGTAGTTTTATCCCCGCTCTCGCCAACAGTTTTGCAAAGCGCATAACTGAAATTCCAGTGGCTCACGCCGAGCGAGCGGCTGGAGAATCAAAGTATGGGTTGTGGCGACTCATTAATTTGCAATTTGACTTACTGACCAGTTTTAGCCTTTTGCCATTGCAAATGCTATCCGTACTGGGAGTCGTAGTAGCTGTTCTTGGTTTTCTGCTATTCATCGGCCTGATGATATACAGATATGTCGACCCTGCTGGCACTGTGGAGGGCGTTTTTACGCTTTTTGCCATCCTGTTCTTCTTTGTGGGTTGCCAGTTTATAGCATTCGGCCTATTAGGAGAATATATCGGACGGATATATGTGGAAGTCCGGGACAGGCCACGATATATGATAAAAAAGGTGCATAGGAAAGAAGAGTAGTGAACATTTGTAAATGCAAATATTCACTTTGGGTTTACCACCACTTTGATTCGCTTTCCATCTCTTAGCACGTCAAAAGAAAGTAGAGTCTTGGGAGGCACTTGCTCTATGAGATCCCAAAGAGTTTCACTATTTGTAATTGCCTTGCCGCTAAATCCGACAATAACATCTCCAATCTCGATCCCCCTGCCGGTATTTGAGGGTTGCAGACCCTTCAAACCAGCTCGGAATGCAGGAGAATTTGGCTCCACTTCAAGAATCAGCACCCCTTTTTCTACTTGGAAATATGATCTTGCATCAAGGTCGCTTACGCTTACGAAACCTAACTCAGGGCGTTCCACCTGACCTTTGGCCAGCAACAACGGAACAATACGATTAAGGGTACTCGCAGAGAGAGCAAAGTTGATTCCCGCATGTGAGCCGGGGCCATGAAAAAAAACACTCATGCCCACCAAACGCCCTTCACTATCCAATATCGGCCCTCCAATATTGCCTGGATTGATGGCGACATCGGTTTGAATCAGATGGCGAGAATCTGATGTTTGACCACGGATTGCAGATAAAACTCCTTCGCTGAGACTGTAATCCATCCCAAAGGGGTTTCCAAGTGCCAGCAGACTTTGGCCTACCTTCAAGTCGGATTCAGGCGCAAGTGGGAGCGGTTGCATGTCTTTGAAAGGTGCAAATGCACGAATAACCGCGATGCCATACTCCAAACTTCTACCTAAAATGCGAGCGGCGTAAGTTTTTCCATCCGCCAGAGTGACAGTGAGTTTTTCTGCTTCTGTGATATGTCCAGTAATAGGGTCTTCCAATTGCACTGTTGAATATGCAGTAATTATGTGTCCCTTGTTGTCCCATACTATTCCAGTTCCTGATGCAGGAGGCAACCTGAAGATATTGCCTGTCCAAGCATCATAGAAGTCGTACTTTTCTGTGACTGCATCAATGAACACAACAGACTCAGCGGTTTGTTGAAATACCTTAGCCCTGTTTTTTTCTTCGATACTTTTTTCCGGGTTTGTGAAAATTGAAATATCTCTCTTACCTATCAAGTCCTCGATTCCTTTGCAAATTAATTCCACCGGTACAGCAAAGCCTACATTTGCATTAACCCCAGAGCTACTGATTATCATGGTGTTAATTCCAAGCAACTTGCCATTTAAATCCAGCAGTGGCCCTCCAGAACTGCCTGGATTGATTGCCACGTCAATTTGAAGAACACCTTTGATTGGTACTCCAGTTGGCGAATCAATCCTCCGGTTGAGCGCAGAAATGATACCGCCTGTAAGAGTTTGAGAAATTCCAAATGGATTGCCCAGTGCTAAAACAGATTGACCAATTTGCAGGTCAGTACTGCTACCAATATGTATCGATTCAAGGTTGTCGGCCACATTCTCCAACTTAAGAAGTGCAATATCAATATCTGGATTAAAGCCAACTATGCGTGCCGCTAATTCTCTGTCATCACTAGTTGTCACCGTAACGATATCTGCCGCCCTTAGTGCTCCGGACATCGGATCCATCATAGCTACTACATGAAAGTTGGTAACTATGTGTCCTTGTTTGTCCCATATAATACCAGAGCCACTCCCAACTGGGTCTGTAAGAACATTCCCGGTAAATAGATCATGGTATCGCTCTTTTGCTTGGATGCCGACCACCGAGTGTTTGACTCTATTAAAGACTCCAGCACAAGCGTCCTCTGTAGGAGCAAGGGGGGGCGTTGGTTCTGCCGATCGTTTTGTATCGAGAAGAGTCTCCATTTCCTTTATTACGGTTTCTGAAGGGATCGCATAATTTAGACCAACACTCCAACCTGTTGGAGAGCTGATGGCAGTATTTAGACCAACCATCTGGCCTGAACTATTTAACAATGGGCCTCCAGAGTTTCCCCTATTGAGTGAGGCATCTGTCTGAATGACATTTCTAATAGGAGTATTCATTGGAGAGGGAATTACCCTGTCAAGCGCGGAAATCAACCCTGCCGTAAAAGTATGGTCAAATCCAGATGGATTGCCCATGGCCACCACAGACTGGCCAACAACTAGTTCTGAGGATTTACCCAATCGAATTGGAACTACTCCCTTAATTTTGCCTTCAGGTCGCAATAATGCTAGGTCACTCTCTGGCGCGACGCCCTCTATTTCGACCCTATATTCAGCACCATCTATGGTTCTAATAATTAGGTCTGCCATTCTTGACATCGCATAACCAGCTCTTGTAGCCCTATTGGATATCGCAGACGCTACATGGTAATTGGTTACGACATGGCCAAACTCGTCCCAAACAATACCTGACCCTATGCTTTGGGTATTTGGCATCCCAGTTGTTGGGTCTGAGCTTTTTATAGAGATTTGCACAATGCTATTTTTTACAGTTTCATAGGCTTTGATGCGCGCTACTTCCAATTCGCTCCAAGGTGTTTTACGGGTTGCAAAAGGTCTTGGCTTTGCATTTTTGCGAGCATCTTCTATCGCCCTCTTCTCATCCTCTGGAAGTTCAACTCGTGAACGCTCCATGGCTCCTTGCGAGAAGAGGGTTACTGTAACAAAAATAATGAACAAGCATCCGCGAAAAAATGCCATTGTGTTCACTCCGTTATTTCTGACTTGGCATTTCGCTACATCAATTGGAATAAACTCCTTGTATTGGTCAAAGCACTTTTTTTGGCACTAGACCATCAGGGTTTTGTTATTGGTGACGAGTTTTTTGAGCGCGGTGGCAAGTTGAGGCAAAGGTCGCCCGTATCGCCATTCACATTCCTTCAAGTGTAGCCCAAAGTTTCGCTTAGTGCTATTGAATTTAGCTAGCCGTCTCTTGGTGAAGCTCCAGAACGCCTCTATGTCATTAATGTGGGCACACTTATCCGCAACTGTTTTTTTGTTTATGCGGAAGCACTTATCGAATCCGACATCCACAAGTCCATCATAGCCTTCCCAGCCGTCGGAGTTGACAACGGACTTATACCGAGTTGTAATCAAATTAGGTAGTTGCAAAACCCTGTAATACGCCTGCTCCCTCCGTCGCACCGCCTCCAGCTTGGTGTTTGCAATTGTTGAACAGATGATATGTTCCGCTGGACTCGGTTACATTTCGGGCGTAGCTTACCACCTTCGGTGTCTTGCAAAACCACAGGTCTTGTAAAAGGCTCAGTTTTTAGCCACTACCCATACGTTGCAAATAAATATCTGCATCATCTTTGCCTAGGCTCTTTGCCCTTTGAAATAAGTGTTTGGCTTGGATAGCGTCTTTAGGTCCCCCGTAGCCCCAAGCAAGCAGGACCCCTGCCTGTAGCATGGCTTCAGCATGTTCTATTGAGGCCTTCAATAACCACTCCCTTGCCCTAAACAAGTCTTGAGGTAGATGGGCTGATCCATTTCGGTAGAGCATTCCCAGCTCATACATGGCCTCCGTCTCGCCCCTAGTAGCCCTTTTTTCCAGCGAAATCAATTCACGGTTGGGCTTGTAGCGATTTTTGTGCATCCACATAAGTCCAAAAATTGCCCAGATAGCTGGTAGGGAAAACATCAGGCCAATTATTCCTCCAAAGATAAATAAGAGGATAATTAAAGAGACAGCTAGTAGTAGGCCACCCCAAAAAAGAATGGGAGTGGTCGCTTGGACTGCTCCCTGCGGAGTTCTGGAAACTAGGGCATTGGCAAATCCAAGCAAGAATCTGATCGCTGAAAAAATTGAATTCTTTTGCCCTTTTTCATACGCTTGGGTAGAAATATCTCCTTTTAAATTTTCCAGATTTTCATACGAGTCTACTTCTTTTAGCACTTTCTGTAATCGTTTTTGCCACCGTTGTGCGGCATCCAAGTCGCAGTCCATCCCATCGCCAGTTTCGAGTGCGGTTGCTAAGATTCTAATCGATGGCACGTAGCCATTTCTCGCGGCAACTTCATGCCACTTGCGAGACAGCATCCGATCTCTTTGCATACACAAGCTTCCCCAGCGGGCGGCCTCGCCAACTTCCCATGCGGCTCCTAAATGTCCTTTTTGAGCGGCCTTGAAAAAGGCATCCAGCGCGCTGTCTTCCATCCTTTCATTTTTCAGAATAGTACCCCATTCATACAATCCCTCAGGGTTTCCGCACTTGGCTGACATTTCCACCATGGCGCGTGCAATCCTATGGCCATCAGAAACTCTTGCCCATTTAATCCATAAACCACCCTGGTCGGAGCTGAACATTGCTACCAGCCTTCGCAAAAAAAACTCTAGGTGCCAAAGCCAACCCGATCCACCTCTGTCCATGACCCATCTAAACGCCAAATATATCGCAAACTGAATTGGGATAATGAGGGCATAGACACTAACATTGATTAGGGTGGCTTGAATTGATGGTGGTATTACCCTTACCACCAGGGCCAGGGCCAAAGGCCCTAGTAGAATACAAATTACCCACAATTTCGTGACTGTTGAAATTGCTCTCCAACTTGGATAATTTTGTTTTTCCATGATACCACTCATTGTAACAGTCACTGACCACAAAAGATTATCCAAAAATTTAGCAAGTTGACCGCGAATAATTAGGTCAAAAAAGGTACTTTAGGAAGAATGAGATTTTTTAACAGGGTCTACATGCCTACCCAGCCATGTCGCACTACCTATCCATAAGGCAGTCAAGGCTATGCTCGGTAGGCCAAGAGACAAAGACATGGCCTTTAACAGAGGGGTGATCCAAACTCCAATAAAGTCGCCAGTTCGATAAACAAATGTATCAATAAAGCTCTTGGCTTTATACTTGGCATCCGGTGATAGGGGGATGTATAACATTTCCCTCACAGGGCGGTCGATGGCATAGTGGAGACCCCGCCTTGCAACTTGAAAGACAGCCAATACGGCAAACCCGGGAAATAGCCATAGGGAACCAAAGCCAAGCAGGGTTACAATGGGCAATATCAATAGCGAAATGGGAATACCAACTCTTACCACTAGCCGGTGAGCTAAAAATAGCTGGGCGACTAAGGTCAGTATGTTTGTCCAAAGATCAATCCTTGCAAAGGCTATAGTGCGTGAGGCAATGTCAGCAAAAACTGCCTCGACAATGCTTCCCTGCATGATATATAAAAAAGTTCCCGCGATAGCATAGAGTATCATGTAGCTGGAAATGGACTGAAGCAAGCGGGATTTGCCAATCAACGCCAGTCCGGCAGTTGCGCTAGGACTTGGTTCACCTGAATCCACATTTATACGATTACTACTAACTTGCAACTCTGAGTTGGAATTACTAGCTAACTTGAACAGAAGAGAAATACAGATGACTGCCAGTTCTAGTACAAAAGCAGAAATGTAAAAAAGCCAGTGGACATATTCTGCGCCGAGCCAAGAGATACATTCTGCTGTAAATGCTGATCCAACGATGGCTCCCAACGTTCCGCCGATAGCTATTATTCCAAAGAGACGTTGCCCGTCTGCTCTGTTGTATAAGTCGGCCATAAAGGCCCAGAAGATCGAAACTACAAACAGATTGAATACACTCAGCCAAACATAAAAAGTATAGCCAAGTGCTGTGCCTCCGTGGTTTGGCAGGCTACTATATAAAATACCAAAGACAACCAGCATGGTGGCGAAACACTGATAGGTGCCGGGTATGAATACGCGCCTCGGCCAACGTGCAACGAGGAATGAGTATACAGGATTTATCAGTGCCATAACACCCAAGGTACAAGACCAAATCACTGGCAGTTGGTCTGCGCCTCTCGAAATGCCATAGGTTTCGCGAAGAGGGCGAAGGAGATAATAACTCAGTAGCAACAGGAAAAAATAACATGCAGAGAGCAGGACTATTCTAGTTTCACCAGAACGGATTGGTACTATGCGAAAAAGCGTTGTAGGGGATGTGTTTTTGCTAGGAGGAGTCATTGATGCAGTTTTCACTACTTCAGCTTTGCGGTTGTCATCTTTCTGTGCGATACATTTTTTGTTTTACCCAATCCTCATACTCAAATCTGCGGCTGGTGCGCTGTGGGTCAAAGCTCCGATGGAGAGAAAATCTACACCAGTTTCGGATATAGATTTTACATTTAATAGCGAAATATTGCCGCTTGCCTCTAAAAAAAAGTGTTTATTTATAGAATTTCGCAGTAAAACTGCATTTTTCATGGTATTTTCGTTCATGTTATCTAGCAGTGCTCCGTCAATATCAGAAATTGATAAACATTCCTCTAATTGTTCGAGAGTCTCGACTTCTACTTCGATACGCAAAAGATTAGGCGAAGATAATCTGGCGGTAGCCACCGCAGTCCTTATTCCTCCAGCGGCTGAGATGTGGTTTTCTTTGATCAATATTCCATCAGCTAGGTTGACCCTGTGATTAAAACCTCCTCCACAGCGAACGGCGTACTTTTCTAACAGTTTTAGGCCGGGGGTTGTTTTGCGTGTATCTAATATTTTTGCCCCCGTCCCGTCAACTGCCTCTACAAATTGCCTTGTCAGGGTAGCCGTGCCAGATAACCTCTGCAACAAATTCAGCATAACCCTTTCAGCCATGAGAATATTGCGAGAAGAGCCTTTAACCACCATCACCTCTGTGCCTGTCGCTAGTTTGTCTCCATCCTGAACAAAAAAATCAACTTCAAAAGTAGGGTCAGTCAGATGGAATACTTCTTTAGCTACAGGCAGTCCCGCAACTACCAAATTGTTTTTGGCAACAACCTTGCCCCACATTTGGCGGTCTGGTACTGCGTTGGTAGTCCAGTCTCCTGCGCCCCAGTCCTCTAATAAAAATGACTCCAGAGCCTTGCGATAGGAAAGCGGATGGGGGGGATTGAAAGACATGATTTTTCTTATGTACGCAGGGGTTGATGAAATGAAAAATTGGGGATTTATTAACCTATCAATACAACAATTTAATTAGCTCCGTCCTGGCCATGCAGAGAATAGTGTGGCTGTATCAAGTAATTCGCCACCCTTTTCTGTGCAAACTGCGTATTTGGTAGGAAACATAGACGTTCCTGCATATTCGCCTTTGCCATTGAGGGCATAAAAGATCACTTGGAAGTTGGGCTGGCCTTTTTCATCCCTCAGACGTTTGTCGATTGTATTATTTGCGATACGACGCAAGGCCTCAAGCCCTGCATCCTTTGGATGTTTGCCTTGGCGCATCAGTTCTACTATCAGGAAAGAGCATAGTCCATAAAGGTTGGCTTCTCCCCGTCCTGTTGAACCGGCCGCTCCAATTTTATCTTCCACATATAAACCAGCACCCAATATTGGCGAATCGCCAACGCGACCCGGAATCTTCCAAGCAAGACCACTGGTAGTGGTGACACCGCATATCTCACCTTTTGAATTAATTCCGTCGCAGTTGATAGTCCCAAAATAATGTTCTCTGTCGATAAGTCCATCTGCTACCATGCTCATGCCTGCCTTAAAGCCAGCCATAAGGCGTTTTTCCGGGTCCAGCCAATGTTCAGGATCGGTGCGCCGCTTCCACTCCATCCACAAACGCCTTGATCTAGGCGTATTGAGGTCATCCTCTATCTTAAAGCCCATCATTTTCGCAAAATTCTGAGCACCTTTGCCAACTAACAGATGATGGTCTGTTAAATCCATGACCTTTTGAGCTACCAGGGAAGGAGTTCTGATGCCTTCAATACATGCCACCGCCCCGGCACGTTTTTTTGGCCCGTGCATACAGGATGAATCTAGTTGAACCACCCCATCTGCATTGGGTAGTCCGCCAAAGCCAACGCTAGTGTCATCAGGATCAAGTTCAACTATATTAACTCCGGCGATTAATGAGTCGAGTACATCCTTGCCATCTGTCATCATCTTGAATGCCAGTTCGACACAGGTAACATCTCCTCCATTCTTATATCTATGGCCGTTTGATGAGGCTATGACAACCGGAGCGACTCCCCTCTGCAAGGCGAGGGTTGGTGCTTGAGCCTTTACAATACTTGCAGTATCTGAAACAGCCACACCGGTAATAGCCGCGGCACCAGCCGCCATAAATTCTCGTCTATTGAGCTTGTTTGCCATCTATGCCTCCCATGATATTTTCATTTTATACCAAGTTGCACCCAATCAAGAGTAACTTGGTATCAACCCGTCACGATACCGAGGTAATTTCAAAACCCGTTGTTATACTAGGTTGCGTTTATAGCTATTTACGTTTTTGTTGTTTACTTAACGGCGAGCCAAGCCCGCCTATGAACAACAAACGGCCATGAACTCTCGGAATCCTTCGCTATGTTCAGGATGTCCGAGACCTCCATGCCAACTACAATAAATTTGGCAGACTTGTAGGTACGCTGGCAGGTTCTTTTCCAGCGTCACCTTCGTTATGCGGGCAAATTCTAGCATATAGCAGTTCAACTACAAAAAGTTGAACCGCTATATCTAATGATAATCGACATTTAGCCTAACTCAAAATTTAGTGCAAAAAAAAACGAAAAATATTGACAAAATTCGATTTTTTTTCATAATAAAGAAATGAGATCAGCAAACCTTACCCGCCGCCAACAGAAAGTTCTCCAATTTGTCGAGCATTTTGCCCAGACCGAAAAAAGGAGTCCAACCCTAAAGGAGATCGCTGTTGGCGTTGGTTGTACTGCCGTAAGTACTATCCATAAACATGTGTTGCACTTGATTGAAAAAGGGTTTTTAGAGAGACAGCATGGAAAGGGAAATAATATTGTTTGCCGACTAGACGGCGAGGTGGCTAGTTCCTCTGACTCTCCTAGTACTTTTGATGAAACAGGTGACAGGGCAAAAATTTTTCCTTTTTATGGCGATGTGGCCGCAGGGGCTCCCTTGTTACCGGAAACGCACGCCATGCCAATTGAATTACCCCACTCTATCCACCGGAACAAAGAAAATTTATTTGTCCTTAGAGTCAAGGGCGATTCCATGATGGACGATTCGATCCTTGATGGCGACTTGGTAGTGCTCCAGCATCGGGGCGAGTACCGCAATGGAGATAGGGTTGTTGTTCTCATAGACCGTGAGGAAGTAACACTTAAGGAATTGAGGCAAGACAAAAAAGGTGTTTGGCTCATTCCACACAATCCAAATCTCGCTCCCCAATGTTATGACATAGACAGAATAGAAGTACAGGGAGTACTGGTAGGTGTAATGAGGAGTTGCTGATTTGTCTAGTAATTAGCTTTCTCTCTCGGTAAATCTACTTGTAGCCCACCGAGACGTTGCATCAGCAATTTAATTTCCACCACCTTATACCATGCTCTATATCTTCGGCAATTTGGATTATTAGTGATTCGGGGTTATCAAATTTTTGTTCTCCCCTGATTCGGTGCAAAAGCTCCAACTCAATATTGGCACCGTAGAGATCAGTATTTATTCCTAGCAAATGGGTTTCTATGGTTTGTTGCTGAGAACCAAATGTTGGCTTTTCGCCAATATTGGTAAGCCCAAGTGATGGCTCATTAAGACGTGTCGGACAGGAAACCTTTGTTATGTATACTCCATTGGCTGGAATAAATTCTTGTTCCCATTGGAGATTAGCCGTTGGAAAACCAAGCTCGCGACCTCGTTTGCTTCCCTCCACAACCATTCCAGACATCTTGTAGGGGGCACCCAACAGTTCTGATGCCAAGTCTGCGTCACCTGTAGCCAATGCTTGCCTAATTCTACTACTACTAAGTATTCCCCCGTCTGGTGCTAGATAAGCATGGGCATGTACTTGGCATCCGATGTTATCTCCCCAATTCTGCATGGTAGTAATATCTCCGGTTCTATCCCGTCCGAATCGAAAAGCCTGTCCGACGTGTATTTCCGCAGGGATAATATACCTTCCCAACAGTTCCAAAAATACTTCGGGAGCCAATTCAGAAAATTCTAGATTGAATGGAATCAGCCAAACGTAATCCACCCCTAGGCTCTCAAGAACATTCAATTTCTGAGAAAGTGTCATCAATAGACCTGAATGTGAACTTTGGGCAATTACCTTCATAGGATGGGGGTTAAAAGTTATCAGTACTGATTGCCTACATCTTTCTTTTGCCATCCTTACTGCAGTGCTAATCAAACGCCTGTGGCCGACATGAACGCCGTCAAAATTCCCCATAGTGGCCACTACTGGGGAATCATGCAATTTATTTCTAGCCGCACTTATGTCCGTCTGCCACAACTGCATCAGTTTTTATCCTCAACATTTTTTGTGGAAACCAAGCTAATTGCGACAGAACCCACAAGTACTACTGTGATGAATGCAAGGCTAGTAACTATCATCACGCTATCGGCAATCTCAAAACGAGCCTTAATGATGTGGGCTAGGCACATCTTTAGCCCGACAAATGTAAGGATTATAGCAAGGCCAGTACCCAGATAGTAAAACCTATCCATCATCTTTGCTAGCAGAAAATAGAGGCTTCGTAGGCCAAGGATAGCAAAAATATTGCTGGTAAAGACTACAAATACATCCCTAGTTATCGCAAGTACCGCCGGAATTGAATCCACGGCGAAAACCAAGTCTGTTACTTCAATGACCAAAATTACCAACAGCATTGGTGTGGCAAGTAGTCTGCCGTTCTTTATTGAAA
Organism: Holophagaceae bacterium; assembly: GCA_009783055.1. Lineage (GTDB taxonomy): Bacteria > Acidobacteriota > Holophagae > Holophagales > Holophagaceae > WRHW01. The sequence goes on along the minus strand of WRHW01000005.1, from coordinate 65,485 downwards.
AAAAGTGTTGGTGTCCGCCTTCCGGGTCAAAGGGTATAAACTTGCGAAAAATGCGCACGATCAAACTATCTGAAGGGCTGGTTTTTTCTTTGTTATCGCTTTCAAAAAATATTTTTATTCCAGTCCAAATCAGGAAAGCTCCAAAGACATAGATCATCCACTCAAACCGATTCAACAGTGCTGTTCCACCTAGGATCATTAAGGTTCGGAAAATCAATGCTCCTAGTATTCCCCAGTACAAAATGCGGTGCTGGTCTTTCATATCAACCGCAAACGCTTGAAACACTAATACAAACAAAAAAAGGTTATCAACGCTTAAGCTCTTTTCGAGCACATATCCTGTAAACCATTCAATGCCCTTAAACGAACCCATGAATGTCCATACTGCACCATTGAAAACCAAGGCCAGTCCAATCCATACACAACTCCAAATGGCGGCTTCCCTGAATGTTGGTGCATGTGTTTTTCTGTTAAAAACACCTAGATCGATTGCAAGCATGAATAAAACTAACAAAAAAAATCCAACCCATGCCCATAAGGGTGCTGATTTCAACAACAATTCAATCAAAATGGCCTCCTGAATGTATTATACCGAGTTGCAATCAAAGCATTGCAACTCGGTATGAGGTGACGCGTATACGGCACTCAGTAGTTTTTGCAAACACGAGCAAAGCCCGTATTTTCAAAACTTGCGAGCACTGCTTTCGCATTGCCGTTATACCAAGTTGCTCCCATTTGGGTGCAACTTGATATAAAAGGGAAGTCCCTTAGTAATCGCGGACGACTGAGGCTGTAAAGACAGCCAAAGGCGACCAGCGACACTTAGGGACTTCAAAAGAGTGATGCGAAAAACGCAGTCGTATCTCCATAACTCTGTACTGTTTTTTAGATTAATCCCCTATAATCGCTGTTTGTCTGGTTGTTGGGTTACGTTCATTATGGCGTTTCGCGCTCAAAGTCATCTGAACGCAACTTGGTATAAGAGCATGTAACTAAATTATTATCGGTTTCCGCCACGTTGGCCGCCGGGTCCGCCTGGGCCTCCTGCTGGCCTCCAAATGGGGCGACCATCTTTGTCAAGTAGCTCTAGTGTTGTTTCGCCTTTGGTTATTTCTCTAGCGCGAATCATTGTCATTCCACCAGGTGATTCTTGCTTGACACCTTTGATTGTGATCTCATCATCCTTGGCAAAGCTGACCTTTTTTTCTTTCAGAAAATCAACAGATGCTGTTGGAACCTGAAATGTTTTGTCATCAATTGTCACAGTCAGGGCAATGGTAGTCATTTGCCCACGAACCTGTTCGGCTATGTTTGTAACCTTGGCCTTATAAGTTTCCTCTTTAGATGCATCATAGGGTGGCATCTGGCGACCTTGCCCCATTGGTGGAGGTGGCGGGGCATCCTGAGCAATGCCTGACACAGAAAAAGCTGTGAGAATACAGAGTGAGTGCAGTACTTTCATAAGTTCCTCCTTTTGGAACGGTTATTTGTGGATATTTCAAAATAGGCGAAGCCTATCATCCTGGCTGAATTGCAAATCAGGTGTTTTGCAATGACACGTTTTAGTATTAGTGCTCTTTTTTCAGAAAAGGTTTACTTAAAAAGACTTTTTCCGTCCATTTCGTTTGGTTGTTCTATACCTAATAGTTTAAGTAAGGTCGGAGCCACATCACAAAGGGCACCACCCGGGCGGAGGGCCATTCTTTCAAAGCCATCGGCAACAATTACGCATGGAACTAAATTCATTGTATGGGCTGTATGAGGATGACCTTCATCGTCCAGCATACATTCTGAATTTCCGTGGTCAGACGTTACTATCAGTACGCCCTTTTGTTTTAATACTGCATCTGCAACCTTTCTAACAGAATCATCTACCACAGTGCAGGCAGTTACTGCCGCGTCAAGTATTCCCGTGTGGCCGATCATGTCACCATTAGCTAGATTGCATATGATTACTTCATATTTATTCGAGTGAATAGCATCAATTAGTCCCCTAACTACTTGGTGGCAACTCATCTCGGGCATTAGGTCATATGTGGCAACTTTCGGGCTGTCTACCAGAAGACGATCCTCCCCAGGAAAAGGTTCCTCACGACCACCATTAAAAAAGAATGTTACATGCGCATATTTTTCTGTCTCGGCTGTTCGGAACTGCTTTAGACCCTTTTCGCTAATTAATTCGCCAAATATCTTTGTGAGGTTTTGTGGGGGATATGCTACTGAGAGGTATGGGTCTAATGCAATGTCATACTGAGTAAACGTTACTAATTTTACATTTGGACGGTGTTTGGGTTTGAATCCATCAAAGGCTGGATCAACCAAAGCATGGCACAACTGTCGCCCACGGTCTGCCCTGAAATTATAGAAAATTATGCCGTCTCCATCTGCGATGGGGTGAAAGTCCTTTGTAATTGTAGGTGCTACAAATTCGTCAGTTTCATCCCGTTCATACGCGGCTTTAATTGCACTGGCTGATGTGTCGTGCTTATGCTCCGGCTGACCTTCCACTAACATATTCCATGCTTTTTCTACTCTGTCCCATCTCTTATCCCTGTCCATAGCCCAGTAGCGACCACTTATGGAACCAACCTTTACCATCGGTGTAGCTTTGAGTTGCTCATCTAGCCATGCCAGGTAGCCATCTGCACTCTTTTGTGGGGTATCGCGTCCATCAAGGAAGGCATGTATGGTGGTAGGAACTCCCTCTGCTTCTGCCCACTGAGCAAGGGCAACTATATGGTTTTGGTGGCTGTGAACCCCACCCGGACTGACTAAGCCCATCAGGTGAAGCCTCGTCTTTTTGGTCTTAACCTCGGAAATAAGTGTAGACATTGCTTTGTTTTGCCTAAAAGTTCCCTTTTTTATGGCGGCATCAATACGGGTTAATTCTTGCCACACTATTCGTCCTGCTCCCAAATTGGTATGACCCACTTCAGAGTTGCCAAATTGACCCTCTGGCAGACCCACAGCTTCTTCGCTTGTTCTTAGCTGTGTTGAGGCATATTGTCGTCGCAAGCTATTTAAGTGGGGCATTCCAGACACAAAGGTGGCATCAAATGAATTTCTTGAGCCGTCCCCAACCCCGTCAAGTATTAGTAAAACAACTGGTTTTTTGAACATTTTTTTCTCCATCCAAATATAATGGTAAACTTTAACAATGACAGGATGGAATTTGGTTTTTACAATCTTTTTTTATCCTATTTCCAACTGAGCCATCAATGGAGGAATTTATGGCCCACAACATCACAGATTCTTGCACTGCCTGTGGCACCTGCATATCCGACTGCCCCACAGAAGCTATCAAGGAGGGAAGCCCTCACTACACCATAGATGCCGATACGTGCATTGATTGTGGGGCTTGTGTCTCTGCCTGCCCGTCTGAAGCTATCGTAGAGGGCTAATTGTAGTGCTTTGAAGAGGGCTAGGATTAGCCCTAGCTCTCTTCTGGCAAACAACAGAGCCTCTTGCAAAACCACCTGTTTTTGCAAGAGGCCGAAGGTAAAAAGAAGGGAGTAGGTGTATTACAGGGTTTTGCAACTACCTACATCGTCATTACTGAGAGCCAATAGGTACAGCACCGCCATTCTTACGGGCACACCGTTTGTAACTTGTTGCAATATCAGGCTATTATGTCCATCTGCTACTTCGCTGGTGATTTCCACCCCTCTGTTGAGGGGGCCGGGGTGTAGTACTGCTACTTCCTTTTTTGCGTTCTGTAGTCTCTTGGAATTTAGCTGGTAGTGCCTAGTATATTCACTCTGGCTTGGGATGTAGTTGCCGGTGCCTCGCTCGAACTGGCATCGAAGCATCATTATTACGTCCATTTTTGAGATTATTTCGTCAAAGTCGTTGCTCAGTGTTACGTCTGGCCATGTTTCTTTCATCTCAATAGGCAAAAGAGTTGGAGGGCCGACCAATGTTACCTTTGCCCCCATTTTGGTCAAAAGCCATAGGTTAGACCTAACTACTCGACTGTTGCGAATATCACCTACAATGGCTACCTGTAGACCATCCAACTTCCCAAATTTTTCCTTGATGGTATAAGCGTCAAGTAGAGCTTGGGTTGGATGCTCGTGGGAACCATCCCCAGCGTTGATAATTTTTGCCGTTACATGTCGAGCCATTAGAGAATGAGCACCAGTTGCGCCATGTCGCATGACGATAATGTCGGGGCGCATGGCTTCTAGGTTAGTAGCCGTATCAACCAGCGTTTCACCCTTGCTTAGCGAACTGGAAGACGCGTCAAAATTTATGACGTTTGCAGACAGCCTCTTTTCTGCTATTTCAAAGCTGTTGCGAGTCCTTGTGCTGTTTTCAAAGAAAAGGTTGACTACAATTTTTTTTTGTAGAGCTGGAATTGTTTTTTTTTCCGGGTTTTCACAGACATCTTCAAAGGTCTTTGCCTGATCCAATATTAAAGCAATATCCTGCTGACTCAGTTGCTCAATGCCCAGTAAGTGCCTGAAGGGAAAGCTATTCGGAAAATCAACCATGCGATATTTACCTTTCAGAAGTACATCATACAATGTAGTGATGGGGAAATGCTATGAATAAACAAGTTTTTCCAGATGACCACATGGCTAAACAATCCATAGTTGAAGTAGGCCGGCGGATGTATGAAAAAAAATTTGTGGCGGCAAGTGACGGTAACATAAGTTGCAAAGTATCCGAAGACGTTATTTGGACTACCCCAACTGGAGTTTCCAAAGGGTTTATGCTTGAAGAAACTTTAATAAAGATGCGATTAGATGGAACAATATTGTCAGCAGGCGCGATGGAGCCATCCTCAGAAATCAAAATGCACATTTGCATATACAATGAAAATCCATCTATTTGCGGGATTACACATGCGCATCCTCCAGTTAGTACTTCTTTTGCCATAGCTGGAATTGCATTAGACATGGCTACTTATTCTGAAGCTGTGGTGAACTTAGGTGCTATTCCGTGTGTGCATTATGAAACTCCAGGCTCGCAGGGATTGGCAGACTCTGTTGCTCCCTATTGCAGGGATTACAATGGATTGCTACTTGCCAATCATGGAGTGCTTACTTGGGGTAGGTCATTGATGGAAGCACTTTTTCGTCTAGAATCTCTGGAGCATTTTGCACTGATTCACATGTATACCAGTCGCTTGATTGGAAAGACTAATGTCTTAAGCAAAGACCAAGTTGAGGAATTGTTGGCAAACAGCAATAGGCTAGGGATTGTAGCCGGTGGAGCACTTCGAAGTGCGTCGGTGCCATCCAACTTACTGGATATTGGTGGAAAAAAATGAAGCATGTGATGGATTATGAAACTGTTTCGCTTGATGACGAAAAAAGTGCCTTGGTGATACTTGACCAAAGTCTGCTACCAGGGGAGATAAAGGTTCTTTCACTTACAAACCAAAGAGATATTTGGAAGGCTATTTCCACGCTTCAAGTGCGTGGAGCACCAGCAATTGGCGTTGCCGTGGCCATTGGGATCTATCTGGCCGCAAAGGAAATTGATGAAGATGTTTTTGACAAATTTTATAATAAGTTTCGATCTGCTCTGGAATATCTGGCATCGGCGCGCCCTACGGCTATTAATCTCTTTTGGGCACTCGACAGAATGGACAGCGTGGTATTAAAAAATGCGACCAAGCCTATAGGTGAAATCAAAAATATTCTGCACAGAGAGGCTGTAACTATTAAGAAAGAAGACATTTTGGCTTGCAAAAATATTGGCGAATATGGGTTGACATTGATAAATGATGGTGATGGCATATTAACACATTGCAATGCTGGACAATTTGCGACAGTAAAATATGGAACTGCTCTGGCACCAATCCATCTTGGTTATGAGAGGGGTTTTCGCTATAAACTGTATGCCACAGAAACCCGTCCGCTCTTGCAAGGTGCAAGGCTATCTGCGTTTGAACTGTTTGAAAGAGGTATAGATACGACACTTATTTGTGACAACATGGTTTCACAAGTTATGAAGAATGGATGGATTCAGGCGGTATTCGTTGGAAGTGATCGGGTAGCCGCAAATGGCGATGTTTGCAATAAAATTGGGACTTCAGGCATAGCCATTCTGGCAAAATACTATGGAGTACCTTTTTATGTGTGCGCTCCTACATCAACTATCGATATGAATACTCCCACCGGGAAAAAAATTCATATCGAAGAAAGACAGCACAGCGAGGTTACAGAAATGTGGTATAAGAAGCGCATGGCACCAGAAGGAATTAAGGTATACAATCCTGCATTTGATTTTGCTGATAATGAACTTGTTACTGCTATTGTAACTGAGCGCGGAATTGCTAAACCACCGTTTGAAAAAAATTTGAAAACTATTATTGAAAGCTGATACTGTACCAAATCCTATGCAAATATACATCAGGCTATGGGGATTGCAAAACTGATTGTCGTGCCATATCCCACTCCCTTGCTGTGAAGAGAGATAGTGCTATTCATCATTCCAAGTAGATGTTTGCAAATAGCTAACCCCAATCCTGTGCCACCATATTTGCGTGAATAACCTTCATCAGCCTGAACAAAATTCTGGAACAACCGTGTCTGGCTTTCCGGACTTACCCCAATGCCGGTGTCTATCACAGAGATATTTATTACCCCTATGCCTCGCTCTACCATGACGGTTACAGAGCCGGCATGTGTAAACTTAATTGCGTTTGAAATAAGATTTATCAGTACTTGGCACAAGCTACCCATGTCTGCGATTACCTTAGGCATTGACTCCAAGCCGTCAGGCATATTAATTACTACTCCATGCTCTTTGGGAAGGTTGTTGATTACATGGCTAATTTCAGAAAAACAGTCTTGGAGCGAAACTGGTTCTAATGAAATATGGAATGAGCCAGATTCTATCTTTGACATATCCAGAATGTTGTTTACTAGCCTAAGCAAACTTTTTCCAGAAGAGTAGTTATCCTCAAGCATTTGTCGCATCTCATCTTCATCCTCGTATAACCCATCTATTATTAGCTTTGTAAATCCGAGAATGCCCGTGAGTGGTGTCCTGAGTTCGTGGCTGGTCATTGTAAAAAACTCGTTTTTGAATCTATTAGCGTCAATTAGAGCGGCGTTTGTTTTTTCTAGTTCATCTGTCTTTTGGTTAATTTCATCAAGTTTCTCTCTCAGTTCCGTCAGGAGGTTGGTATTGAATAATGATGCGGCTACTATGTGTCCTAATGCGGAGAGTGCATCTTTGTCGTTTTCTATTTGGTATTCTGAATCAATTCCAACGATGCTAAAACCGACTAACTCTGTTTTAAATTCAAAAGGGATATAGTAAGGTTCAATATTGTCCTTTATGCCAAGCACTTGTTGAAGGTCAGGAAGGATGCTACTTTCTAGCCACTGAGGTTGCGACAGAAGCATGGGAATATTAGGAAATGGGTTTGGAATTGGGAGCCTCCATCCTTCCAGTAGCTCCTTTTTTACATCACAACTAATATTGGGTTGAAAAGTTGTTGAAAATGGTTCCTTTATCCATACTGCGCTCACTCTCGCTCCAAGCTCACTACTAAACAAATCAGCTAAAATGCGGACAATTTTTTTAGGCTTTGGAGCAGACGTGAAAATCTCAGTCATGTACTGCAATACTGACAGTTTATGAGATTGCTTTTCTAGTAGACCTTCTAGTTTGGTAATTTTTTCCTGATACTCTTGATCGCTTTTTTCTGAGTTCTCACTGTTACAAACAGTTTCTTTGGGCTGATCAGCCTCTATTTTAGGTGTTTTTTTTCCTTTGTCGCTCAACGAAATTTCAACCTGTGAGTTGTCAGTTAGTAAGCAATTCGCAATTGTTAATCTGCAATTAACAACTATATATTAGTATTCTACAAAAAAAAATGAGAGTGCGGTATATTGAAGTGTGGGCTAGGGTGTCGCTGTATTGAAAAAATTGATGCAGAGGAAAGTCTGGACTCCAAATAAATCTTTCAAGCCATGTGCTTTGAAAGGCGGGCACCAGGCCAGTTAACGGCTGGGCGGAGTGATCCGACGGAAAGTGCAACAGAAAGATACCGCCTGTTGCCATTATTGGTACAGGTAAGGGTGAAATGGTGGGGTAAGAGCCCACCGCTGGATTGGTAACAGTTCAGGCACGGCAAACCCCCTGGGGAGCAAGACCAAATAGACCGACGCGCCCTCAATGGGTAGAAGGTTGGCCCGACCAAGTCGGCGGGTAGGTTGCTAGAGGTGGTAGGTGACTACCATCCAAGAGGAATGACACCCTCTGACAGAATCCAGCTTACAAGCCCACCTTAGAGCAGTTTATTTTGAATAGATAAACTGCTCTAAGCTATGTCATACCAAGTTGCTCCCGTATGGGTGCAACTTGGTATGACGTCTCCAACAATAGAGAGTCTACCAAAATTGCAAAATTACTACCAAACATCGTCTCCACAAAATCACCACCCCAACAGATAGGCAAATATGAGGGGGGCAACAATTGTTGCATCGCTTTCGATGATATGTTTTGGTGTATCAATCCCTAGCTTGCCCCATGTTATTTTTTCGTTTGGCACTGCTCCACTATATGACCCATAGCTTGTAGTACTATCGCTAATCTGGCAAAAATAGCCCCAGAGTGGCACGTCTGCCTGTTCAAGGTCTTGATGGAGCAATGGGACAACACAAATAGGAAAATCACCAGCGATGCCCCCTCCTATCTGAAACATACCAAGGGGGGCTTGTTTTGTTGTCTTTGTGTAATGTTTCACTAGCCATGTCATATATTCGATGCCTGTACGGACAGTGTGGACATTATTGATTTCGCCCCGTATGACAGCCGCGGCAAACATATTGCCCAAGGTGCTATCTTCCCAGCCAGGTACTACTATGGGGATATTCTTTTCCATGGCGGCCAACATCCATGAGTGTTTAGTATCTATCTGGTAGTGCTTTTTTAGCTCCCCTGATTTTAGAACCTGCTGAAAAAACTCATGCGGAAAAAAACGCTTCTTAGCCTTATCTGCCCTTGTCCACACTTTTAGCATGGCACTTTCAATGCGACGCATGGCTTCCATCTCCGGAATGCAGGTGTCAGTCACTCTATTCATGTGTCTGGCAAGCAGGGCATGTTCGTCCTTTGGCGTAAGGTCGCGATAGTGGGGCACTCGTTCATAAAAATCGTGAGCCACAAGATTAAAAACATCTTCTTCTAGGTTGGCACCTGTGCAAGTAATAAGATGAATCATATCCTTGCGAATCATCTCTGCTAAAGATAAACCCAGCTCTGCAGTGCTCATTGCTCCAGCTATTGATATCATCATTTTGCCGCCCTTGGCCAAAAATACTCTATAGCTTTCCGCGGCATCAATAAGGGCGGCAGAATTGAAATGGCGGTAGTGGTGTGTAATATATCTACCAACAGGGCCTAGCTTTGGAGGGCTAATTTTTGTTGTATTTTTTTTTGTCATTGCCATGATCTACCTCACTTGAGTGGTTGGTGTTCACCCGGTTCTGTATAGTTTATAGCAATGCACAATTTGTAGAAAACAATTATCAACCTTATGATGGCTTGGATGACTTATGCGATAGCCATGATCATTACTTTTCCTCGCCAATTAATTTTGCCAAGGTAATCCATCTATCGGGTCGATGGAAATCAGGCGTTTCCCCTCCCAAGTCTGCCATTGAAAAATATTGCTGGGGCTGTCCAAGGCAAAAAGTGATATTTCCCCTAGTTGTTTTTGTGTCGAAGGCAAGATGGGAGGGAAGGCTTTTCAGTGGCACTAATAGAGAGCTATCCCATCCTTTCTGTGAAATATTTGCATTAGTCTTCACGCCATGAAGTATGTTTGGCATTTCAACAGAGCGCACTCTCGGTGATTCAAAAGTGCAACACCACCATGCCCCATGAGGACTCAGGTTGAACTCAATATAAAAACCTGTGTTAGGGTTTAGCAAGAACAACTCGACCACGTCTGCTTCCGACAGACCCTCGATAAACTCGCCATCGCTATCTTTAGCAATACAAATTGGCTTTGAATGATGCGCACCTCTTAATACCAGAGCATTGTCGATTATCTTCAGTGACCACTTAGGGGAATGTTGCAGAATAGCTCCGTACCAGTCGCAGTCTATGGGAAGCAGGCCATTTTCGTGTTCGCTGATCGACATTGTTTCAGAGCCCTTCGATAGCAAGAAACAAAATTACTTCAATAGCTCAGGCCAATTTTCATACACGTGCAAAATAAATTCTCCAAAAAAAGTGTTTGCCCAGGCAAACCACTTTCGAGTAAAGTCTTTGGGATCATCTTTATCAAAGGCCTCGTGCATAAAATATGTGTCAGCGTGAGTTGTGGATAAAGTCTGCAACACCTGAGCTACTTCAGCCTTATCTGTAGAGGTTATTCCTTGAGCGATCAATGCAAGATGCCAAATTCTATGGGCATCTGCATGTGGACTGCTAATGCCCCTGGCGATTTTGCCTTCTGCAAAATATGGATTGTCAGCACTCAGTACAAAACGTCGAGTTGCCAAGTACAGTTTGTCATTCGGCTTACATGCACCTAGGTATGGTAGTGAAACCAAGCTGGGAAGGTTAGCATCATCCATCATCAATGCGTTTCCATATCCGTCCACCTCATAAGCCCACATTTGGCCATAGGTTGGATGCGTAACTATTGCATGTTTATGCAATGCTATTTCAACTTCTGTTGCCAACTCCCTTGCTACACTTGCCAGATCAGGGTCTTTAGCTGGGTCTTCTGCCAATTCAGCCATCTGTCGCAAGCTGACCACAGCAAAGTGGTTGGATGGAACTAAGAATAAGAACAGTGTCGCATCATCAGACGGCCTGAAGGCACTTGCTATCAGACCACATGGTTTCCAAGGGTTGCCCAAACCCCCTTGCGCCATTGTATCATGTTGCCAGGCAGTAGTCCTGCTAAACCGATATGGATGTGGCCCCCTTCGATCGCCTTTTCGTTGTTGCTCCTTAAAAGTTTGAATCACTAGGCGCATTGCTGACTTCCATTTTTCATCAAATACCGAGCCATCATTTGTGGCCTTGTAATAGCCGTGTGCAAGTCGAATTGGCCAACAGAGGCTGTCGATTTCCCACTTGCGCTCATGCAATTCAGGTAGCATTTTGGTATGATCGCTAGCCCAATGGGAAGTCCCAGGCCCATCGTTAAAAGCGTTTGCGTATGGGTCAATGATAATGCAATCAGTCTGACGGCGCACCAGGCCAGCTAGCATGGTCTTAAGTTTTGGGTCACTATTGACCAGACTTAGATATGGCCATACCTGTGCAGTACTATCCCTTAGCCACATGGCATTGATATCGCCGGTAATGACAAAAGTATCCGGCAGTCCGTCTTTTTCCTTATATGTAACAGTAGTATCCAGTGTATTGGGAAAACAGTTTTCAAACAGCCTAGCGATTACAGGATTGCTGGCAGACTTTATTTCAACTATTTTTTGCTCCACAGCACTGCTTGTAAAATTTCTCTTGGCAAGTTCTGGCCTCCCCGTCTGAGCATTCAATAAAACCGCAGTGGTCAATGCCAAAAAAGAAAACCGCATTACTAGTAGCATAGTTGCACCCCTATCCAAGCATTATAGCAATTTCCAGAAGCACGGAGTGCTAGGCATCAGGCCGTCATCGCCGCAAGCGCGATTGAATACAGCTTGGTTTTTACACTATCCCCTCTGCTGGAGAGTACACAGGGTTTTTTGGCTCCGGCTACAATGGCTCCTACTTCGCAACCTACAATTTTGGTCATGCACTTGTAGAACACATTGCCAGCCTCAATATTTGGGAATAGTAGGCAGTCCACTTCACCTGTCACTTGGCTATTTAGCCCCTTTATCGCCGCGCTTTCTTTGTCTATTGCCACATCAAGCGCAAGAGGCCCATCGATGATCGCACCTGTGATTTGACCCCTATCTGCCATTTTGCTTAAAAGTGCCGCATCGACACAGGCTTGAAGTTTTGGTAGAACTTGTTCGCTGGCTGTTATTATTGCCACTTTGGGGGTTTCGATTTGCAGAGCTTTGGCAGTATTTATCAGGTAGTTGAGGATGGCTGTCTTTTCTTTTAGGTCTGGAGCCGGGATTACCGCCACGTCACCTACTACCATTAGCTTGTGATATTTTGGATTCTCTATTACTGCTACATGGGTGAGGATGGAACCCGGTGCCATGAGGCCAAGTTCTTTGTTAAGGATTGCCTTCATATATTTATCAGTGGATAGGCTACCCTTCATCAGTACGTCACCCATACCGTCTCTCACCATTGCCACAGCTTTTGTGGCGGCAACAGATTCGTTTGGTTCGTTTATTATTGTGAAGATGCCAGGATCAATACTATCTTTGTTGCATATTTCGATTATTTTGGTTTCATCTCCAACTAGGATCGCCTCTACGATTCCTGCGTTTACTGCATCCTTAACTGCTTCGATGGTATGTTCGTCGTTAGCGGCAACGGCAACTAATTTCTTTTTGGGCTTGCTCCGCAATGCGTCGAGCATCTGGTCTAGTTTCGTTATGGCCATTTGATCTCCGATAGTCAGATACAACTGTCAGTATCCATGACAGCAAAATAGATAGTTCAGTTTTCTATAATTCCAGACGGCCACTACAGCTATTTTCGTAGCTCCAAGTACTGATTCAGCGGTTTATCCACCAAATCCAATAGCTGAGTGGGATAAGAATGCCTATGCTTGTTAGCCACGCGCCTCGTCCAAGGAGACCGTTTTTGCCCTTAATGATAAACAGACCCGAAATTGCAAGAAAAATTAATGATACTGAGTATAGGTCTGCAATATACGTCCAGAGCATTTTCGGGGCATTGAGATGCAATCTGTTTAGGGCATATAGGACAGGCCTTGGCTGGTTTTCCTGCATGATTACCTTGCCTGTAGGCAGATCAACGCCATAAGTGCGCCCCCCATGCCCCCCATACAACAGTTGCAGAGTGTTTTCGTTTGGCTGAAAGGTTGCTCTAGGCATCGGTAATTCTAGTTGTTTGCAAGCAAGTTCGGCCAATTCTTCCTGACTCTTATTTATGTCCAGTGGCTCAATTTGTAACGCCTGTTCAATCTTTTTATAATTTGGGTTCCAGTTGGCGATGTGATTAATTGCTATCCCGCTGATGGCATACACCAAGGTCAGGCCAACAGCGAGGTAGCCTATATCACGGTGTAAGATGGCATTTAGTTTGTGAATATTCACTTGGCTACAGCACCGATTCCGTTAATTCTAACAATCGGGGCAGAATCTTTTTTCCCATCTTGCTTGGCTTTTTCGTCTGCCTCGCAATTTTCTTCAGTTGCTTTCTGGATTAATTTCATAACGACGCCTTCCGCTACAACCTCTTGACCTTTGAGGCTAGTTGGGAAACTAATAACGCCATCTTCTACCTTAAATTGGATGCTCTGATATCTCTGGTCACCAGCGATCATTATGTAGCATCCCTTAGAAGGGCATACGTCGACAATAGTGCCCTTTATTTGGACTAGCTTGCCATTGTACTCATCAGGCTTTGCCAGAATGTCAGACACTTTTGTCTCTGCTTTTAGGGTCAGTGGCTTGCCGAACTGCTGAGCCATAGCTGGTGTTGCTAGGACTAGGGGAAGGATAAGTGCTAGATTGCGAAACATTGTTGCCTCCAAAAAAAGAGATTATCTCATAACATTACTCATGTTAAACATGGGTACATAAACTGCTAACAGCAAACAAAGAATTGTCACTCCCATAAATAGTATCAGAACTGGTCCTATTAGGCTAGTAACAGCAACTGTTGATTTTTCGACCTCTTGGTCAAAAAAATCGGCTACGTGATTCATCATTTCTGGTAGGGAAGAACTCTGCTCGCCAACCCTAGTCATTTCTACGGCTAGGGGGTCAAGCATCTTGGATTGCTCCAACGATTGATGTAGCGAACTGCCAGCGCGCACCATTTCAATAACAGTAATCAATTTTACTTTCATTCTGTGTGAGCTACTTGTCCTTTGGATGACCTCCATGGCCTGTAATATGGGCAACCCACCTGAAAGCAAAACACTAGTTGTACGAGTAAAAACACTGCTGTGGTACATGCGATAAAGAGTCCCCAGGCGGGGTATGCCAAGGAGTATTTTTTCAAATATCCTTACCCCGCCTTCTGTTTTTGTGAGCCAGCGGACGACTACTGCCAATACAAGGAAAATGCCTGCCTGATAGTAAATAGTTGCGCTCATAAAATTGCCAAAAGACATCAGTATTTGGGTAAGCCTAGGCAACTCTTGGCCACCGCTCTCAAAAACTTGGCTAAATTTTGGCAAAACATAGTTGAACATCACCAAAAGGGCAAGGGTCAAAACAACGACTAAAAACGCAGGATAAAACAACGCTTCTGTAATTCTGCGGCGACTACTCTGGGCAAATTTTTGAAATGCAAGCCAACGTGTGATAACTTCGGGCAACGTACCGCTACGCTCTCCAGCCACCACGTTTGCTTTATAGACCGCGGGGAAGCCTCCTGCTTGATCCAGTGCCTCAGAAAAAGACATACCTTCTTGGACTAAAGCCACTACCCTTCCTATAGCGGAGCGCAAGTTAGGGTCTTTGCCGTGGCTCATAAGCAATTCCAGAGACTGCAGAAGTGGAATGCCGGCCTTTAGGAGGGCGAGTAGCTCTTGGTTGAACATTATCAGTGGCTCGGCTTTGATGGAGCGATTTCGGGAAAAAGTCGAACTCGAAGCCTTGACCTCCAGTGGAAAGTGACCTTCAGTGGTCAGCCTTCGCCTGATTTCGTCTGCGCTAGTGCCTTCCAGTTCTCTGAGAAGGACTTCACCAGCCGGCGATGTGTATTTTACAGAAAATCGCATCTGTGTCTCTGCCAATACCAATAAAAACGATTAGCCACTCTTTTGCTCTCCATGATCCATGATAGATGATGTTTTGATTTTTCTAAAGATTCGTTTTTTCATACTTATTCCTGTAAACTCTCTCTATGCTGACTATCATCCTTCCAATCGTTTCCATTTGTTGTTTAGCTACGCAACCAACGCCCCCTGTACCATTTCTGAGAACTGGGGTTTTAATACCACCTACTCTCGACCTGAGGGATGCTCTACCAGAGACTTTAGTTCCCAAAAACATACTAAATGAGCAAGAAATAGAGGATGTACGAAATGCTTGGTTACAAATTGTGCAACCGTATAAGGGTTTTGGTGACATACAACTCAAGCTCCCTAGCGGTGATGGACGATTGCCGATTTTGTTAGCGGCCAGTCAGGCTTTAAGAGCACAAAACCCTGCGATAAAGGTCTATCTGTCTTATGACGAAACAGCACCTCCCAATTGGGATGAGAGTTTTTGGGGGTCTTTGGATGGAGGCATATTATTGCCAGAAAATCTGTCGCTCCAGCCCGAAAACTGGATAGGTACCCTTATCAAGGCTCAGAGTCAATTACCCGCCCGGCCTTGGACAATTTGGTGTCCCTCCGACCCGGGTAAGGAATTGCCTCTATTGCTAAGCAACCAGGCATTGCTAGTAGTTCCTGCAGATGGCCATGCGGCCACTTTACTAAAAATGATACCTAGCGGATTTATTGAAATTGACGGCGAACCGGGCCGACTAACCCTCAGGAACGCAACTGGGCAACAGGCTTTACATTGGCAGTTTACAGAAAATGGATGGGAAAAAACCATACCCGAAGATGAATCAAACGCATTTGTAGTTGTGGAAGGGAAGGCTGATTATGACGTTCATGCGCTTCTTGCAAAAGTGAGGGCTACCCAGCTAAGGGATAGTTCTGCCCTTAAAACGCAACAGTCCCAGCTATCAGTCAACATCCACGCACAATCCGATAGGGGGGTAGGAGGTGATTTGGGATATATATTCAGTTTCTTTGAGAACACAGGCGAGCCAGAAGAATTTTTGCAAGAAAAAATATTGGTAAATGGCGTAAAAGCGAACATTTCAGGTCAATTTCAGCTACCAATAATTGAAAGCAAAAGAAGTATTAGCCCACCTGTAGCACTAAATTTGACTGAAAGGTACCGTTACAGCGACGGGGGGCCAGAGGGAGTGGGCAAACGATGGATTCGATTTACACCTTCTGTAGACGATCCAACATTGTTTACAGGGCAAATACTTGTAGCAGAGGAAAGCGGACGGATATTGGAGGAGCGTAGCGAGCGGTCAAATTTGCCCGGCATAATTAAGTCTGAAAAACGGAAATTGACTTATGGCGAACCTGCCCCAGGGTATTGGCGGGTAATGAACATCCAAACCTTTGAACGTTGGGTGCTATCAGGCGGTGTAGCTCAGGTTCAGAGAGATCACATTTATACTGGTTTTTTGATTAACCAAGACGATTTTTTTTATAATCGTCAACAAGCAAGAGATTCAAAGAGTACGATGATGCGTCAGACTGAAGATGGAGTCAGGTACCTAGTCAGGGACAAAGACGGCAACCGCTATATCGAACACAAGCAACGCACTTTTGGTAGGGCAATAGGCGGTGCGGTGTTAGTAGATCCGTCACTGCAATTTCCAGTAATACCTGCCGCGGCTTTGGCTCTCTTCGACTATGATGCCTTCGGAAAAGGGATTCAGTATAACGCCCTGATAGCCGGTGTGTATAATATGGGGACGCTCACCATACCTGACTTGGCAGGCTTCGCTTTAGGAATACATGCCCAAGGGGGCATACTGGCCTTTACTGAACGTCCAGTAAAAGATGGCGAGCTATTGGATGAGGATGGAGTGGCGCGACAATCCGCACAAGTCAGGCTCAGTATTGGCCGTGACCTGGGCTACGGCTTTCGTATGAGGCTACAAGGTTTAGGCATCTATAATCGTTTTTCAGATGCCAAAGAAGAAAAATATCGTACGCCGGATTACCTCATCCCGCCTTCTGGTTTCACTTTGGGCTGGACGGGCGAATTGACTTGGATGCATAAAGGCTTTCAACTTAGGGGGAATTATGGCTCAGGGAAGAGACCAGATGGTTTCTTTGGTTCCCCAGGAGACATCAGGCCAATCGCTGAAGGCGGGAAATACACCCGATGGGGGATGACTACTGCCTACGACCTGCGGCTAAATTCGCTTTCATGGATTCATAGCGAAATTGGTATGGATGGAGGAAGTGGCTTCGACCGCTTCCAATCCCTTGAACTGGGGGGGATGGGGGGAGGCGTAAGGGTTGCTGGTATTCGAAGTAACGCTGTCACCGCCGACAAAATTCACTATGCCAGCATGGGTTTTGTATTCCCAGCCGCCGCCAGTTTTCGCTTTTCATGTCACCTCGACCACGCACGCGCTCATAGCCTCGATGACAAAAAGACATACGGCTTTACCGGATTGGGGTTGGCTGGAGACATACCTGGATTTTGGTGGTTTACAACAGTCAGAGCCGATATCGGGATCGGCATACAATCAGACGTGCCAGGTGTCAGAGGAGTAAACGGATATATCGCATTGTTAAGAGTATTTTAGCAGGGGGACTTCTTATACCATCGGAAGTTGTAACCCCTTTTCCTTTGCCGTCTTAATGGCAATCTCATATCCTGCATCGGCGTGGCGCATCACACCTGTTCCACAGTCATTCCAGAGTACTCTCTCTAAACGCTTCGCCGCGGCATCTGTGCCATCTGCAACGATTACCACGCCTGCATGTTGGCTATATCCCATCCCCACGCCACCTCCGTGATGGAAGCTCACCCAAGTCGCTCCGCCTGCTACGTTGAGCAGGGCATTGAGTAATGGCCAATCCGATACCGCGTCTGTGCCGTCCTTCATGCTCTCTGTTTCACGGTTGGGACTTGCTACACTCCCGGTATCGAGATGGTCGCGACCAATGACGATGGGAGCACTTAGTTCGCCAGACTTCACCATTTCATTAAATGCCAGGCCAGCTAGGTGTCGCTCGCCTAAACCCAACCAACAAATCCGAGATGGAAGCCCTTGGAAACTAATTCGTTCCTTAGCCATGTCCAGCCAGCGGTGGACGTGCTTGTTTTGGGGAAATAATTCTTTGATTTTTGCATCTGTCTTGTAGATATCTTCGGGGTCTCCACTCAGAGCCACCCACCTGAAAGGCCCCTTACCTTCGCAAAACAGTGGCCGTATGTAAGCCGGAACAAAGCCGGGAAAATCAAAGGCGTTTGCTACGCCGTTATCTCTTGCAACCTGGCGGATATTGTTTCCATAGTCAACCACCACACTGCCCAAACCCTTAAAGTCTAGCATTGCCTGAACATGAACTGCACATGACTTACCTGCCTCTACCGTAATTTCAGAATGCCTGGATGGATCAGCCTGAGCATCCTTCCACTTATCTAAACTCCAGCCAAGCGGAAGGTATCCATAGACTAAGTCGTGGGCACTGGTCTGGTCAGTAACAATATCAGGAGCGTTAATAGCCCCTGCCTTAACTTGCTTAACAAGCTCAGGTAGCACCTCGGCGGCATTTCCAAGGAGGGCAATAGAAACGGCTTCTTTATTGGATGTGTGGGCTTTTATGAGTTCGATGGCATGATTCAAATCCTTAGCCTGCACGTCTACATAGCGAGTGCGGAGGCGAAAATCTATGCTTGTTTGTTGACACTCTACGTTAAGGCTCACGGCTCCAGCAAAAGTTGCGGCAAGAGGTTGAGCACCGCCCATACCCCCTAGCCCTGCTGTCAAAATCCATTTGCCACCTAGATCACCGTCAAAATGTTGGCGACCTGCTTCTGCAAAAGTTTCGTAAGTTCCCTGAACTATTCCCTGAGTTCCGATGTATATCCAACTGCCGGCCGTCATCTGCCCGAACATAAAGAGACCCTTTCGGTCTAGCTCATGAAAATGCTCCCAGTTTGCCCACATAGGCACGAGATTGGAGTTGGCAAGTAGCACCCTTGGGCTATCTGGCGTACTCTTCCAAATGCCAACAGGTTTGCCAGACTGAATCAGCAAAGTTTCATCATCCTCCAATTTTTTTAAGCACTCCAAAATCTTGTCAAAGCATTCCCAATTTCTAGCGGCACGCCCAATTCCGCCATAAACAACCAGACTCTTAGGATTTTCTGCAACGTCAGGGTCGAGGTTGTTTTGTATCATACGGTAGGCGGCCTCTGCCAGCCAGTTTTTGCATGATAGCTTTGTCCCTCTGGGGGCGCGGATGACGCGGCTTTCATCGCGGCGGGGATCGGTATAAGACATTTGAGCCTCCAGAAACTAATTTCAAATATATTTTACCCTATGGATATGCAAATAGCTAATACGAGTTGCCTTAAAAGGATTTGACCGCATCCTGTCACCATGTGCCTTGATTTTTATTTTTTGCCATTACAGCGTAAAATAGCAATTGGAGAGTCGATATGATTCAACTCAACGGAAACAATTTAACAGCCGAACAGCTTGCCTGCATTGCAAATGGAGAGCAGGTTACATTGGATAATATCGCCTTGGAGCGGGTGCTCGAAAACCGAGGGGTAATAGACCAGATATTGAAAGAAAAAAGGGTGGTCTACGGAATTAACACGGGCTTTGGACAATTTGCAACTGTAGTTATCCCTGAAGATCAATTGGCACAACTGCAATTAAACTTGTTACGAAGCCACGCCGCGGGAGTGGGCAAACCGCTATCAATCATAGAGACCCGCGCCCTGATGGCGGCTCGTATCAATTGTTTACTCAAAGCGTATTCTGGAATAAGGGCAGAACCAATACAGCTCCTGACAGAGTGCCTAAACAGAAACGTATTACCTGTGATTCCCTGTCAAGGAAGCGTTGGGGCATCGGGCGACCTTGCTCCACTTGCCCATATGGCATTGTTATTAGTTGGCGAAGGGCTTGCATGGGATGGTTCAGAACTCATAGCGGGTGCCAGTGCCCTAGCCAAAGCAGGCTTAAAGCCGATTCAGCTACAGCCCAAAGAGGGCTTGGCCCTTATCAATGGAACCCAGATGATTACATCCCTCGGCAATCTGGCGATTTGTCGTCTGCGAAAATTGATCCCATTGGCAGATGAAATTGCGGCATTAAGCCTAGAAGCACTGCGTGGTACTCGTTCAGCCTATGACCCACGTATTCACCAAGCCAGACCTCATCCTGGCCAGATAGAAGTTGCAGACCACATGCGTCAAATATTGGGTGAAACAAGCGAAATTGCTGAAAGCCACAAGGACTGCAATCGAGTGCAGGATGCCTACTCGTTGCGTTGTTTACCACAAGTTCATGGTGTTGCAAGAGATACTTTGGCATTTGCTGGCGAAATATTGGAACGAGAGATCAATAGCGCAACAGATAACCCAATGATATTTACAGAGACCCAAGAAAGCAGAAGCGGTGGAAATTTTCATGGTCAGTACCCTGCCTTTGCTTGCGATATTCTGGCGATAGCAGTCTGCGATTTAGCAAGCATTTCAGAACGCCGTCAGGAACGCCTTGTCAACCCTGCATATTCAGACTTACCAGCGTTCCTTTGCAAAAATGGTGGATTAGAAAGCGGTTTTATGATGGCACACGTTACAAGTGCCGCACTTGTTAGTGAAATGAAGGGACTGGCGCACCCAGCTTGTATAGACACGATTCCCACGAGCGCAGGTAAAGAAGATCATGTAAGCATGGGTCCAATTGCCGCTAGAAAACTACTACGAGCAACTGATGCGCTCGAGCAAGTACTCGCCCTCGAAGCCAGGATGGCACTGGAAGGCATTCGGCTCGTGGGCAAAAAACCAGCGGAGGGTTTGGAAAAGCTGATGAAAGCATTAGAGGCAACTTGCCCCCCATGGCAGGACAGAGCCATGTATACCGAAATATCAGCGACAGTTGACGCACTGCGAAAGTATTGCTACGAATAGCTTTTAAATTTTCCAAAGTATGCGTCAATTTCGGGACGTAGCTCTATACCTGCCTCTTCAAAGCAATCGAGCAAGTCATCATATGCTCCATCGCCTCCGAGAAAATTCCAAAATTCTTCAGCTACTTTCAACTCGTTTTTCATGTCAAGCATTCCTTTCATTGTCCAGCGTTCGTAAGGCTTCGGTTCATAGGGGTTGTATGGAATTGCAATGAGTGTGTGAACGTTGGCTTTGCTGTTTTGTGTCAAAGCAATGCCTACCCATTCTAACAATGTCCGTTTGAAGTCTTTGAAATTGCTGATGTTCGACTTTGCTGTTTTTAAGTCAAACAAAAATTGCTCGCCATTGGCGTTTTCGACAAACAAATCAACTTTTACTGTTTTTAACTGTGCGATTTTTCCAGTTAGAGAATGGCGGATCAAATCCACTTCTTTTTTTTTGTCCGGGTTCCCATTTATTGAAATTTGGTTAATAATCTGTTGGATACTCTGCTGTGTTTTTTCATAAATCGTTTTGCCGACAATGTATTGCGATTGTGCCTTTTCAAAATGGTTAGTGGCAAGTGTTACAGCAACCGGTTCAAAAATTGACGTTCCAAATGTTGTATTTAAGGATTGGATGAATGAGTACAACGCCATACGATCTTTGCCCAAGAGCCGGAAATGAAATGGCATATTACCGCTCTCCGGGCGATAATTCCGAAATTTTGAACGTAAACAATCAGTAATTACAGTAATTATTTGTGTTTTCTGCCCTTGGGCAAGTGCCATCACTTCTCCTTCAGGTAGAAAATCGTTTCGGAATAGGCACCGGTGTCTTTTTCGCTACGGTTAAGAACCGGGCGGCGAAATTGAAGAACAATGTGCATGCCCGCCCGCTCCGCTATAGAGGGATACATATTATATCGGTCATTCGCCACTAGAAAAACATGATAGCCATCCGATAAATATGCTTTGCAATGGTTCAAAACATCGGCGATTCCCTGTATGTAATTCTCCCGTGCCTCTTTCCCCTGCCCTTTGAACATTGCGCCAATTTCCAATTCGTCTTTCCGGTCGAATCCGAACAAGTCATAAGCGTAGGCATGTTGCTCATGATAATCAATCAATCCGACGTAAGGTGGTGATGTAAAAATGCCTTGTATCTTTTGTTCCATAATCAGATTTCCAAAGGCTGGATGTTGCCACTTTAATTGTTGCAAAATATCAATGTCCCGGCTGTCACCGGTCAAGCATATCTGATACGAATCCGTTGCTAGCGACTCAAAATTTTGAAGCCGCTCGACAGTATCTTTGCAATACGTTTTCCACCATTTCAAAATTGAAAAAAGCGGTTTACAAACTTTTCCGTGCTTGCTACAGTAATACGTTTCCAATTTTGGCTCAATCAGGGTTGCTAAATCCGCATGGGTTGTTGACCGACAACTGCGAATAGTTCGGCTCAAAATCACGTTCAAAATTTTTCGGGTGTTCTCGTCTCTGATTTTCGTAATTTCTGTATGCACACACTCGATTTCGCTACGAATGTGTGGCAGATACCATTTGTCCAGAAACGAGTCCGATCGACATTGGCACAATTTGATGTCGTATTTTTTTACCAATTTCCAATAAGTCGACGCAAAGAGTTCCTCTTTTTCTGCTCCGTATTGTTCTTCGTTGATCTTTTTATGCCGAAGTTGATACTTATATTCTGGGACCGGAAAAAATTCACTATTGAATTGATACAATTCCTTTACGAGTTCAGTTTCAAACTGTTCAATGTTAGCTGTTGCAACATATTCGACCAGTACGTTTGTGACCCGATAAATTTCCGTTTGCAACGCGTGAACATTATATCGTGTGATTTTGCAGTTCCCGATGAGCGTATTGAAAGTAGAAATGTCGATGCCAAGAGTGTGAATTCCCATTTCGCAAGCCTGTACCATCGTTGTTCCGCTACCGGAAAATGGATCGAGAACAATGTCGCCCTTCTTAAAATACGTTTCTTTCTTGAAGTGATCCGTATGGTTATCGAGAAAATACTCGACGAGTTGCGGAATGAATTTTCCTTTGTAAGGGTGGAGGCGATGGACGTGTTTCGTAGTTTCGGCTTCTTTGTACTGATCGAAGGCCAACGCCCAATTTAAGTCCTGTCCAAGCCGATCTCTGTAATTGATTTCGCGCGAACCATTGTACGATTGGTAATATCTCAAGAGATCGTTTTGCGAAACCAGCGTTGTGCCATTTGCTCCTTGTTTTTTGATTCGACCGTATTGAATAAGATAAGCGATATTTGAAGTTGTAACGTTTTTACCAATATGAGCCGTTGCCCACTCGCTCGCTTCTTTGATGCTTAACAATCTGTCTATCTTCATTGTTTTTGGATTTCCTATACCTACCTCGCCATTATACCATATATTTTTCTCTTGATGACCTGCACACTGCGAGGATTAACGTTCCAATGAATAACCAGTATTACTACTTGCCTTTAAGCCATCCAAGTGTTGCCAAATTTTCATATCAAGTACGATCTTTTGGCCGCAAGTTGGTATAATTTTCTCGAAAGGTATGCTTTGAAGTCTGTCCTTATTTTTCTTGTTTTTTTAATTTCTTCAATACCTTGCCACCCGCAGGCAGGTAGAGCTCAGTCTAGCCCCAATCGCCAGGCTCAAAGGCCAACTCCAAAACCAAAACTGCCGGCCTTTTCTTCCAACCAAGCGGTGGCCGAATTTATTTCTCAGATGGTGGCCAAGCATGAATTTGAGGCAGATTGGGTGACGAAACAATTTTCTAACATTGCCCCAAATGAACGTGTTTTGAATCTAATGCTACAAAGTGCCCCTAGCCAAACACAGACACAGCATGTAGTGAGGTCATGGAAAACATACAGGGGGCAGTTTTTAACAAAATCACGCATCGAAGATGGGGTGGCGTTCTGGAAGAAAAATGCTGAAATTCTAGCGAGGGCATATGAACAATATGGAGTGCCTCCAGAAGTAATAGTTGCAATCATTGGGGTAGAAACTCTCTATGGTCAGCGCACTGGCACCTACTGTGTTTTGGAGGCTTTGGCGAGCCTTGCATTCCATGACACTAGGCGACCTGATTTTTTTCTGGCCGAGCTCGAACAATTTTTCCTACTAACAAAGGAGAATGGCATCGACCTGTTAAAGCCCGTTGGCTCATATGCTGGAGCCATTGGCATCCCTCAATTTATGCCTAGTAGTTGGCGAAAATTTGGAGTTGATTTTGACGGCGATGGCGTTGTAGACCTTGAAAAAAGCGTTGCAGATTCCATAGGTAGCGTCGCAAATTATCTGAATGCCCACGGCTGGCAAAAAGACCAGCCAATAGCACATAAGGTAATAATTGAAGGCAGACCAAAAGATGCATGGCTAAACGCGGGTATGCAACCAAGTTTGTCGGTCAGCGAGCTGGCAACACAGGGGGTTAAGGTGGCACCGATTTCCCCAGAAATGGCCACTCTAATAAGTTTGCCCACCCCAGGGCAACAAACCGAATATTGGCTAGGGTATCAAAACTACTACGCAATAACCCGATACAACAGGTCAACCTTTTACTCCATGTCTGTTTTTCAACTGGCCGAAGAAATCAGGGCAAAATTCACCATCCAGTAACCGGACTAATTTGAAATTAGCTTGTTTAATTGGGAACCAAGTCCCATGCAGGGGCACTGTACTATGTTGCTTTATGTCAAAAATTGCCGAGGCAATATTGTGGCATTGGTGATAAGATTGCATAGTTCATGCTGGATGCTCCAGTACTTTTTAACTGCTCCTTGAGGTAGCACAAAATGATAAAGACCGTGTTTTTTTCGCTTTTTTCCCTGTCGCTATTGGCTCAGAATCCGACTGCGACAACGCCGGCTCAACCAGAAAATAAAGTAATAGGTAAGATCGGAAATGTCATTTACAGAGAATCCGATTTTTTTGAATACTTGCCTTTGTATTATCAACCCGCTCAAATAGAGCAAATGAAGAGATCGCCAGAAACAATTAAGCAAGCCCAAAGAAGTTTTTTAGAAACGATGGTGCTGGTAAGCCAAGCAAAAAAAGAGGGGGTAGACAAATGGCCAGAATATCAGGCCAAACTTAAATGGGTAGCAGGCACCCTGATGATGTCAGAGTATGTCTCTAAGCATGCCCCAACACTAGAGAGGCTTGCCACACCTACCGAAGAGCAGATAAAGGCATTTTATGAAGCAAATCTCGATAGCTATAAATCCCAGGACACCGCTTCAGCCAGACACATTTTAATATCGGCTCGTACCAACGAAAATGAAACTGATAAGCTCACAGAGGAAGAAGCTCTGGCCAAAGTACTAAAGGCTAAAGACGAACTCATTAGCGGCAAAGACTGGCAGACGGTCGCAAGCGAGTACAGCGACGATCCTGGTAGTAAAGATAATGGTGGCCTATATTCAGATTTCGACCCTTCGCGCATGGTACCAGAATTTGCTGAGGCCGTCCGTTCTCAGGAGATCGGAAATGTGGGCGAGCCGATCAAGTCACGGTTTGGATACCACATAATTCTCGTTGAAAACAGGCAATTAGGTAAAGTCCCCCCTTTAGATGAAGTCAGGGCTACTGTTTCCCAACAACTCTCTGAGAGAATGCGTCCTGAAATATGGGCAAAATGGGTAAGTTCAATTAAGGCCGAAATAGGCTATGTAGAAGGCGAAGAAGTAGCAAATACCCAACCCCCCAAGATGGATGCCCCAATCGAAGCTGTAGGCAAGTAGCTATCGGAGACAGACGGTGAGAAGAACACTTTTATTGCTAATAGCTCCTGCCCTTGTTGCCCAGACTACTACCATCGAAGAGATACTGGTGGTGGTCAACAACCATATCATTACCCGAAAGGCTTTTCAGCAAAGTGTTGAACAGCAATATTCTGAGCTATATCGCCATTTCTCAGGCAAAGAACTGGACGAAAAACTTAAAGATGCGCGCGAAAAAACCCTGACGGAGATGGTTGATACTTTTGTGCTCCTAGACGTGGCCACAGAAAATAATATTCAAGACAACGCCCCCACTGAAAAAGAAATTCTTGCTGATTTTTTGCAACGAAACTCCCTCTCAGAATCTGATATGGAAAAAGCAGTCCGGGCTGAACTTGGGCTATCCCTAAACGAATTTCTCCGAATGCAAAGAGAATCCACCATCATTCAAAACCTACTATGGATGGAAGTCTTCCGCAAAGTACCAGTTGAGGATCAGGAGGCCAGGCTCTATTACAACGAACACCAAGCCGAATACAAAAAGCCAGCAAGGTTCAGAATCAGAGAGCTTATCATTGCCAAGGGCGCAACTCCATCTGAACTACAATCTGCAAAAGAAACCCTCGCAATAATTCAAGAAGAAGTAGCCAAAGGTACATCTTTTGAATCCCTCGTTACAAAATATTCTACTAGTCCGAGCAAAGGCACAGGGGGAGACATCGGCTGGGTTGATAAAGGGCTATTGCTACAGTCCATTGAGGATACCGCCCTCTCTCTAAAACCAGACGAAGTTGGCAATGCCATTGAAACCGACAAGGACTATATTCTTATTCAACTAATTGGGTCAGAGCAGGAAGGCATATTGCCGTTTGATACAGTGAAAACCCAAATTATTAACAAGTTAAGGGAGCCTAAGGCCGAAAATGCCCGAATGCACTACCTTCAGGCACAGCGTCTCAGAGCCAACATACGCTACATAGTACCAAAGGAGCAAATCATTGGGGCTGGATAGTGATAGCAGAGTTCAAATTTGAAATTAACTCGAATGGAGGCTACTTGGCATTTGTAAGGGACATCGATGCGGCTGGATTTATTTCTTAGAACCACTCACCTGCTCAAACGCAGAGAATTGGCAAAAGAACTCTGCGATGAGGGCATGGTGCGGATTAATGGACTCCCCCGCAAGGCCAGCGCAGAAGTATCGGTAGGGGATGAACTTGACTTCCCAATCTACAACAGATTATTAAAAGTCAGAGTATTAGACGTTCCGCAAGGAAATTTGCCCAAGGGCAGTCAGTGGTCATTTATTGAAATATTAGAAGACAAGCGGTTTCCCGCCGAAGAATATTTTGGAGGAGACCCACTCGCCCCCCCCCAAAAAAGCCCCACATTTCATTAGAGCCTTTTTCAAAACCCCTATGAATGATTTTGGATCGGCATAAGGGCCGAATTAGCAAAAAAAACATATCGGATTCCTTCAAAATTTTGGATAATATATTTCTGAGAGGGAATTTGATGACAAGAAGGCTTGATTTAGATAGCCCACGGTTCAAACAGAAGTTCATTAGGACTCTGATCGAAAACACACCGGTTTGTTATGTCCTTCTAGATAAGTCGTATAGAATCCTTTTTGTCAATCAACAATACATGCAACTTCGAAAGATTGCCGGAAAAAATATAGTCGGAGAGCTGTGTTATTATTCAATAAATGGTGGCGAACCGTGTAGCTATTGCGCTGTACGAGATACGATTGAAAGTGGCAAACCGCAGGAGTTGCTCAGGAAAGATACTCTGCCAGATGGATCAGTTACTTATATCAGCGACTTAGCAATTCCGATTTTGGACGAAAAAACAGGTGAACTTGAATACATCCTGGAGATTTTGACGGATAGAACCAAGGAAATACTGATAAAAGAGCAAACCGATATAATGTTTATGGAAATAATCGATGGATTAATTACCATACTGGAAAAAAAGGATGCTTACACATGTAATCATTGCAGAGATGTTAGTGCCATCAGTTCTAAGCTGACATGGTACTTGGGGCTGGGTCCAAGAGCGGCATTTAATGCTGTACTTGGGGGATTGCTACATGATTTGGGTAAACTTCACATTCCTGACAATGTCCTGCTAAAAAATGGAAAATTGGATGACGCTGAATTTGCAAAGATGAAAGAGCATCCTCTGTTTACATATTTATTGTTGCCAGATACTAATACATTCCAATCTATTAGAGATATTGCTATTGCCCACCATGAAAGGTGGGATGGAAGGGGCTATCCAAATCAGTTAAAGGGGACAGATATTCCCCTAGAAGCCAGAATTGCCGCCATCGCAGATACTTACAATGCGATGACTTCTACAAGGCCGTACAGGAAAGAGCTCAGCCATGAAATTGCGATGGAGGAGATCAAAAAGAATTCCGGAACTCAATTTGATCCACATCTTGTGGACTGTTTTGCACAAATGGTTGAGGACTTTGGCCTCGATAAGGATTCGCTGTCATCCAAAGATGAATCACTTGCAATAACCCAAAACTTTATTGCAAATTCATTCCTTCAAAGAAATATAGTTTGCACCTCTCAGCCCGATGGTAGTCAAGTAGAACACCCAAAGGAAAGGAAGCTTGAGCACTTTGATGAAACAAATTCATTTTTAAGTGCAATCTTCGATAATACTCCGGCATTTTATATGATTGTAGATGATGATCTAAACGTCCTATACGCCTCAGAAAATTATACGTATGTCTTAGGCAAGACCATCGAAGAAATTATGGCCGGCAAATGCTATGACGTTTCAAATAAGAAAAGGTGTAGTGTTCGAAGGGAAAATGGTTGTGAAGGTTGCTTGATTGCCACTGCGCTAAAAAGTGGAAATATGCAACATTCGTTAGTGGAAGAAACGGACGATGATCAAACATTCTTTTTTGACGCGTATGCAATACCAATCGAATTGGATGGAATTGACGGCAGTCCAATAAAGTGTTGCCTAGAGATTTTATTCGATCAAACAAAGGAAAAACGTGTGCAACATAATTTTGAAAGAGATTTACGACAAATTATTTCAATTTTGTATAATCTAGTGGCTGAATTGGAGTTAGATGACTCAGGAAGCGTTGTAAAAATTTCTGAAGAGGCAAGTAGCTTCAAAGAATACTTGGATTTGATACATGGCCAACTCGCTACATTAGCCTAGTGCGATGTTAGGCATGGCAACAAATAGCATTTGATTTGTTTTGCCGGATTTTTCTAGTACATCGAGTCTAGCCATCTGTTTTGCACGGTTGCGAACTTAAGCAAATTAAGCACTCTAGATAGACGATCCAAAACTATTGAGGTGAGGACAATGCGATTCATAACCCTTCTTTTTTTGATCTTGATATCCTTTCCAGCCTATGGCCAACGCTTACAATTTCCGATTAATGACAATTGGGAGTTTGTGAAGTGGGACACAGCGCGACTAAACAGCAATGAATTGCCAAACTGGCAAGGTGTTTCTATACCGCATACTTGGAATGCAACCGACGCGCAGTCAGGTGTTGGGATGTATCAAGGATATGGCTGGTATAGGCGTGACTTGGATGTAGCTGAGGATTGGAAAGGAAAAAGGGTATTCATACGTTTTGAAGGCGTAGGATCAGTGGCAGATATATACATCAATGGCAAGCATTTGGGGCAACACAAAGGAGCCTATTCAGCTTTTTGTATTGATATTACTGATGCTATTAATTATGGCAATTTCAACGAAATGCTTGTCAGGGCAGACAATCGGTCAAGGCCGGATGTTATTCCTGTAAATCATTACTTATTTACTGTGTTTGGCGGTATTTATCGCCCGGTTTCACTGATTGTTACAAATCCGGCTCACATTACTACCACAGACTACGCTTCTCCAGGTGTGTATATCAGACAAAAAAAGGTTGACAAGACTGTTGCGAACATTGAAATAACTACAAAATTGGCAAATTTAGCAAAAACCCCCGCAGAATTAAGGCTTGTGGCTGAAGTACATAACGACAAAGGCAAGTTAGTTGCAAATTTAGCAAGTGAAGTGCGAATACGACCGGCTGGAGTACAACCATTCAGGCAAGAAATAACCATACAAAAGCCACATCTATGGCATGGAAAGAAAGACCCATACCTTTACTCATTAACCATATCTCTGAAAGATGGCCAAAGGACTGTTGATAGTGTTACACAGCCATTAGGTTTGAGAAGTTTTAGTTTTGACGATACCCATGGCTTTATTCTGAATGGTGAAGCCTATCCGCTACGAGGTGTATGCCGGCATCAGGAAAGAGAAAACAAGGGGTCTGCTTTGACAGATGCTGATCATCAGGAAGACCTAGACATAATGATGGAAATTGGGGCATCATCCCTGCGATTGGCGCATTATCAACAAGCCGAATATATTTATTCTGCAACTGATCGTTTGGGATTTCTTGTGTGGGCAGAAATTCCTTTCGTCAATACTTGGACGGGAGAGGAAGGGGAAAATGCAAAACAGCAGTTGAGGGAATTAATTCGCCAGAACTACAACCATCCCTCGATATTTACTTGGGGGCTACACAATGAGGTATATGTTAGGGGAGATCAAGATTTTCCTGTTGTACTTACCAGAGAACTGCACGACATAGCCAAGACAGAAGACCCAGACCGTCCAACAGTTGCAGTTACAGGCTATGGAGATTTGGAGAGGCCAGAGAACCATCTAGCCGAGCTTCAGGGGCACAATCGCTATTTTGGATGGTATGGGGGGAAGGCAGGGGATATTGTTGAATGGTTTGAAAAAACAAAGCTACGGCCAGGCACTTTTATTTCGCTATCTGAATATGGTGCAGAAGGTAACTGGCAACAACAGAGCGAAGATGACCAAACGCCGGGCGACCCAGTAAAGGGGCAATTTTATCCAGAAGGATATCAGAGTAGGTACCATGAGATTCACTTGGCCGCCATAGAAAAAGTGCCCCATATATGGGGTACCTATGTATGGAATTTATTTGACTTTACATGTCCATTTTGGAATCGAGGAGGGGTTCCTGGTCGAAATCAAAAAGGATTAATCTCCTACGACCGCCTCGTCAAAAAAGATGCCTTTTATTTATATAAAGCGGCTTGGAGCACTGAGCCGGTGCTATATCTTGCAGATAAACGCCTGATAGAAAGGACAATTCCAAAACAGACAATTCATGTATACAGCAATCTGGATTCATGCGAGTTGACAATAAATGGCAAAATGATTGGCAAAGGGCAGGTAGCTGGTCAGGTGCATTTTACTTGGGATGTAACTCTAAATCAGGGCGAAAACAAGATCCAAATTAGCGGTATCAAAAACGGAAAACAGTATGTAGACCAAACAACCATTTTTCTTTTTCCCGCCTCAAATGAATAGAGGTAATAGCAATGGCCAATTTGGGCCAGCCCTGTCACCAAACGGTTTTTCTGATGGCTACTAGCGGCCTTATACCAGTTCACAGTTTTCAGATGGAAAGCCTGACCCGGCGTATCTTTGCAGTAGGTATTTTTTTTTACAACTGAAAGGTGCTACACTTGTATCCAAATGGAGGCGACATGGGCAGTGAACAATTAGCTGTTGCTTTACCAGAACCACCCGCATCTGGAATCTCTTACGAAATTGATGCAACATTGGGAAAGCATTCTGGTAATCCAGTTCAAGGTGGAAGATTGCCACACACACCTAGCGAAATACATGAAGCCATAAGGTTAGGTGAAGTAGCCATCAAAGAAGGCAGAATTGTCCCAGCTGAGATAGTTCTTGAAAAAATGAGGCGTGTCATTGAAAAAAACAAAAAAGTATAAAGTGACAGTCACTGAACCTGCCGAAGATATGTTACTTAAGCACGCTGTTTTTTTAGCTCAAGTGAGCATTGATGCCGCCGATAGATTGTTTTCTCGGTTTGACCATATAATTGCTAGGATTGCGGACAATCCATACCAATTCCCGCTTGCAGATAAATTAGATACGGCTGACATTTTTGTTAATACTTACAGAAAATGCCGTTTGAAAATCGCTACAAGGCGTTGTTCCGCTTGGAAGAAAACGAAGTGTATATTGTAGCTATCATTGATTCCCGTATGAAAAATAATGACTTCAATTAATAATATTGTCGTTTACTTGTAGAGGTAATTTCAATACCATGTTGTATGTCTGCACCCTCCAACTCTCGGCATCCTTCGCTCCGCTTGGATACACGAGGCTCTTACGCCCGGCTTTTCTCCTATTTGCTAACAAAACTCCCGCTATTTGTTTCTTTGCAGTGTTCACCTTCATTGCCGGCGTGTGCTCCAAAGTCGCCCACGGCTTTATTATAGACGCAGTATACCAACTCCGTCGTTTCAAACCCCAAGCGTATTGAAAATGGCTCAATAGATATATGAATGTCGAATTTGCACATATTCCAGAAATTGAAAGACTGCGCAGTGAGATCGACCGCATTGATGACCAGTTACTGGAATTATTAAATCAACGCGCAAAAATTGTGGTAGAAGTTGGACAGCAAAAGGTAGCTGAACAGCCCAATAGCCCCAAACTATATGTTTCTACAAGGGAAAAATCAATCATGGAGCGACTTGCAAATAACTATGATGGAATTTTTCCATTTGAATCTATAGAATTGATTTATAAAGAAATTTTCAAAACATGCCTAAAGCTACAAAAATAATCTGCTATCCAAACCAACTTCAGATACACTTAATAAACAATTAGTGCCGAGTTGCCATCAAAAGATTGCAACATGAATATGGGGTGTCAACGTGTCAGGAAAAACGAAGCAAAACCAAACGTGCGGGTGTGGAGACCCGGAGTGTAGTTGCCCATGCGGAGGGGGCGGGGAATGCACATGTGAGGAAAATGAAATTGAGGTTGTCGAATTAGAAGATGAGAATGGCAACGTAGAAGACTTTGCTATCCTAGAAAAGCTAGACTTTGAAGGTCGCCAGTTTGTGGTCATTTCACCGCTATCCGAAGTCCAGGTGTTGCAGGATAAAGATGATGATTCCGAAATCGACCTGAGTATTGAAATTTTTGAAGTAATGGGCGATAACTTCAAAATTCTGGAAGATGAAGCACTGGCCAAGCGTTTAATGAGACACTTGGATGACATTGCATCTAAGCTGGAATAATTATGGCAGATACAAAAGAGGGACTGTATTGGTGTTTTGCCTAAAACGCCCCATACTCTTGTCGAATGGCAGGCAGAACGCCATAAACAAGTCTGCACAGAGATATGCCATAGAGTCTGTTGGCAACCGTTGCGGTTTTGATAAAATGTTTTTTTTTCGTTAAACAGCTCGCATTAAGCAGAGCGTTGTAAGCGCATGTACCTATTGGAAAAGTTTCAAAATGCGACTGTCACCATGATCCATGCCTCTCCAAACACATTTGGTCATTTCCTAAGGGTACTCACCTTTGGCGAAAGCCATGGAACCGCTGTTGGAGCAGTGATCGATGGCGTAAAACCCGGTCTACCCTTTGACCAAGTGGCCATACAACATGAACTCGACATCCGTCGTCCAGGCCAGAACGACGTGGCATCTCCGAGGCAGGAGAGGGATATTGTCCACGTATTGTCCGGGGTATACGAAGGGCATACCACAGGTCATCCGATTGCCCTGGTAGTATTTAACGAGGGTCAAAACCCAAGTGATTATACAGCTATCAAAGATATTTTTCGCCCAGGGCATAGTGACCTGACCTACGAGCGAAAATATGGGCTAAGGGATTACAGGGGTGGCGGTCGATCTAGTGGGCGGGAAACCCTCGCCAGAGTAGCCGCAGGAGCTTGGGCAAAACAGCAATTAACTCCATTAGGGGTTTCGATAAAATCCTTCAACAGAGAAATTGCTGGTATTGCATGTGAAACCATCGACTGGGAATTTGTAGCCCACAACCCACTAAAAGTATGCGATCCATGCACCTTTCCCAAGCAACGCGCCGCAGTCGAGGCCGCAATGGAAGCAAGGGACTCAGTAGGGGGGATAGCCGAAATCCACATAACAGGGCTACCCATAGGTTTGGGAGACCCAGTATTTTCTAAGCTGGATGCCATGCTCGCCTACGCTTGCATGAGTATAGGGGGTATAAAAGGCGTTGAATTTGGTGCCGGATTTAAGGCAACACGAATGCGTGGTTCCCAGCACAATGATCCGATTACAGCAACAGGATTTTCCACCAACAATGCCGGAGGTATTCTGGGGGGCATTTCCAATGGGGATGCCATCGTTATGCGCCTGGCAGTAAAACCAACAAGCTCTATCGGACAAAAACAAAAAACAATTGATCTGACAGGGCAAGAAACAGAAATCGAAATTGGTGGTCGCCACGACCCCTGCATAGCACCCAGATTACTACCGGTGGCGGAGGCCATGTGCGCCTTAGCTATTTATGACGCATGGCTGACACAAGAGGCGCAGAAACCATGCTCATTATGCAAAGACGGCATTGCTGAATATGACTGGAAGGTCGTGGAGGCAATGCTATAGCCATTTAACTTGCTCCAAGCGGTTCCTGTCACAAGTGAACGACTACAGTTGTAAGGAACTAATTTCTATCTATTGTAACCGTATAAGGTGTATCGTACGAGCCTGCCAAGTAAAAACTAGCTTCATAAGGTAAAGGCAATTTATTTTTAAGTTCTATTCGAGGGGATTTCAGCTTTAACTGGTTAAGGTTTAGCCTCTTCAACTCAGTCAACAGCAAGTCATTTGCGACAGGAACCACCCAATTAATTTTAATTGCCTTGCTTGGAATGCACTTGAGGGTAAGTCTGATTTTTTCGCCTGGATTTATAATTATGGAAAAAACCCTTTGTCCCTTCATAGCCGACGCTATATCAGTATCCAACGATTCCCGATCGAGAGACCTTGGCAACGATTTTTCCTCTAGCTTTGTAACCCCTTTGGGAACCACCGTTACTTCATGGCTCAGCTTGCTGTAGTCAACCTTGGGCTGTTCGCTACCCTGTCCACAAAGCACTACTGGGAACAAAATTGCCAAGACCAAAATGCCAAATTTTTTCATAACAAACTCCTTGTCTGAACAACAGACTATTTCCAGTTTATACTATGGATAGTCTAGGCAAGTAATAAAGGGATAAGAGACGCACATAAATTATGAGCGTCTCTTATCAAAAATCGAGTAGCGATCAACGGGTTGAACGCTGTGAATGTAAAAGTTTTTTCAAAAGCGAGCAAAGCCCGAATCATCAAAAACGATGCGGACGACAATGTTCCGTCGCCTTATACCAAGTTGCCACCCGGATGGGAGCAACTTGGTATAACACAGATTGCTACTAGAAGTGGTAGCCAACGGAAATGGCAAACCAGCTTGGTCTCATTGGGTTGAGGGCGTGGACACCGGTTCTGTTACCCAGGGCACCCGGGACGTACCTGTCAGGGTCGGATCTCCATGCACTAGCATCGAAGGAAAGGTGGGCACTCCACTCGGAAGTAAAGTGATAATCCGCACCTATGCGTAGACCCAGCTTAGCCTTGTTTTCGCCAAAGCCATGTGCATCGGTTCTGGGGTTATCGGCAGGGTCTAATTCGCCAGGTGTGTAGCCAGCGGTAATTTGATTGCCATCAAACCAGTTGACGCTGATGCCTGCCCAAAGACGCAAGCCAGTCAAGTTTGTTTGATATTTAAAGTTAAGCCCAATCTGATATACATCCAGTCCGAGAGCGGCTGGCTCGAGACCAAGCAGAATTGATTCGGGATAGTCCTTCCGGACATTTCCAACAAATCTGGAATAGGCAACCCAAGGAGTAATAAAGCTGAAGTCATCGGGTAAGCCAAAATCATAGCCCCCCTCAAAGCCCCATCCGTTGGATTTACCACCTAGATAATCCTTAGTTTCGGCAAATGGAAGGGTTAGGTTTGCCTTAAGATACCAGGCTTTGTCTGTGTCCTGCGCATTGGCAGTCACCAGTACTGCTCCAAGCATGAGCAGGGATTTAGTAAATTTAGTCATATTTTTATCTCCTCATGCAGATTAGAAACGGAAACCAAAGTCGACATAGATATAGCGCTGGTTATAAGACCATCCGCCACGGCTGTACCGCCCCTGATTGCCCGCGGCCCAACCCTTGGTTTTATTGTAGGCATTTGCATCCCCCCATATTGCCTGGTATGGGCCTGTAGGCATACCATAGTTTGGTGCTGAAGGATCAAAGTCGAAAATACCCTCTGAAGTAAATATATCCCCGGCTTGAACACTCCTGCCAAGGCCTGTTCTGCTATAGTGGTTGAAAACATTAAAGATACTCACTGAAGAGAATAGCGATATCTTACCAAGGGGCATGTTCATGTTCCACTTAAGGTCAAAGGAGGGTGGCCCATCTTGGTTAAGGAACCAGCCGCGCGAGTCGTTGTAGTAGAATGCCGCATAGCGTGCATAATTCAGCACCGTGTATAGCTGTGCCTGGCTATAAAGCTCATCAGGCAACCGTATGTTGGCAGTCTGATTATAGGGTCTGCCAGTGACATATGAGGCCATAAAGGTCAAGTCTGTCTGAACGCCGGTGCGGTCGCCCACATGATAGGTAAGCCAAGACTTAATGTTGTGGTGCTCACTCACTCCATCCAACTCCCCATAGGGATTCCATGCTTCTCTGCGTACTCCGGCCTTATCCC
Source organism: Holophagaceae bacterium (assembly GCA_009783055.1). GTDB lineage: Bacteria > Acidobacteriota > Holophagae > Holophagales > Holophagaceae > WRHW01. Next base: position 29,339 of record WRHW01000005.1, on the reverse strand, counting down.
ATTGCTCATAGTAGTAGGCCGCGTTATCGCCGACATTTCCTTCCTTCCACTGCCTGGTGCCCTTGATACGAGCCATTGTCCAGTTACCCGCCCAGGTTAAGTTACTCTTGGCCGTGCCGAAGAGCCTTTGTTGCCACTCAGCCTCAAGTGCTGTGTAGTCTCGTTTCCCATAGGGATCGATGCTAAAATAGCGGTCAACATAGGGTGCAATGTTTTCCATGCCAGTGTTCGGGAAATCTGGGGTGTACTTAATTGTCCACTCAGGTATCGAGATGTAGGGTATGTCGGAGAACTTGTCAAAGATGGCCGCAACGCGGAAGTAACCTGTAGTAAATGCCCTAGAGTAATTAATCGTGATAGAAGTTCTCATTTCAGGCATGATGTCTGGGCTAATTAGTCTGCCAAGTTCAGAGTCAACATAGTTGTACGGGGTATAGTTGTTTAGATTGAGGAGTTCTTCCTTGGAAACCAAGTACGGCACGCCATCACCCAGCGGAGTGCCAAGTTGGCCAGCACTCCAGAAATAATTCACACTTCTGTTGTTGGGAGAGCGCATGAATCCGCCAAGGGTTCCAGGACCAATTGTTCCGCGGAAATGACCATAGCTTAAGTCAAAAACGTGCTGGTTATCGCCGAAGAGGTCATACTTAACAGAAAGACGCGGCAGGATGTCTGAATTGTCAATTTCCTTACCCAGCTTGCTGTCATAAATGTACTTTTCAAACCTCAGACCTGCCATTACGCTCCACTTTTCATTAATGGTATACAGGTCGTTTACGTAGACCGCCTGAGTTGTAAACTCGTTGTCAGCATATCTAGAGCCAGTTGTTGATACGACATCTACACGAGGAATGCGGGCGGCAGTTCTCCAAAGAGCATCGGTGGGGCTACTGCCTCCTTGAAGCGGGTCGTCATAGGTGCCGGTGACATTCCACACCACATACCTGCCATCCGCCACACGGCCTGGAACATAATAAGTAGCACCGTTGATACCTGGGTATCCGCCACCTCTAACAATGTCTTGGAACTGTGCAAATCCAAAATCGAGCTGATGATTGTTTTTCATCCACTGTACGTTTGCGTCTAACATTGCAGTATTTCTGTGTTCGGGGATTCCGTCTCCGCGATCACCGTTTGTTAGCACTGAACCTTGCCACCAGTTGGAATTGGCCGATGGTCTCCTATCAAAGAAATGTTCGGCATCAGCGGAATATGTCCCGTGATAGATTGGATCTCCAGGTCCAAAGGAAAATTCTACGTCTGTGTTGTGAGTGCCCCACCTCAGGTCGACAACAAAATTGCCGAAGATTGCATTGTATTGAATCACACGATTGTCAGTGGGGGCACGCTGTAGGTAACGGCCATTTTCCACGTCAATATTGCCACTCAACTGGTCGTCAAAGTAGTCTGATTTGTCTACAGTTGCCTCGAAGGAGAGGGTCTGGGACGGTGTAATCTGCCAGAACAGTTTATAGTTTTGGGTAAGTAATTTATCTACCCCATAGATGTAACCGGGTGTCATATCCACCTGGCCGTATGTAAAGCCTAGTTCCCCTTTGCCAAAATAGGGGTTGTATGGCCTAGGGGTACCACTGGAAAACAGATTGACCACACCAGCCGAACCGGTTGTTTCAGGGATAAACCTGCCGGCGTAGGTGAAAGTAATGTGGTCTTTCCAAATGGGCCCGCGGAAGTTTAGTTCGTAGGTTTTCCAGAGTAGGTCTTCGTATGGCTCACTTGCAAATGACTGTGGCAAGCCTACACGAGTTCGATGTGGAACTCGTGGGGCTGTATCATGGGTACGAGCGGCCCAAAGATCATTTTCGAGCTTGATGCGGACACCGCCGTGGAATTCGTTGCCACCAGTCTTGGTGACGACGTTTACAATACCGCCAGAGGTGAAGCCATATTTAGCATTCAATGGGCTTTGGATTACTTGGATGTCCTCGATGATGTCGGCGATAACGCTTTCATCTTGACGACCCTCGCGAACCAGTGAGTCCCTCACAGAAACGCCGTTTACCAAAAATTGAGATTGTCCAGTAATGGCACCGCGGATTACTGGGTAGGTGATGTTACCAGCTACGCCAGGGGACATCGCCAAGGCACCCCAGGCATTCAGACTTGGAGCTACCAGTGCTTCAATTTCATCAAAAGAAAATGAAGTGGATACCTTGGTTTCAGTTTTGTCCACAGCGGCAGACATTCCGACGATATCGATGGTTGTAGTAGCAACATCAGCAGACCTCAAGACAATGTCTTGCCTGGCGGTGACACCAGACCTGACAGTTAGTCCACCAACCCTTCGGGTTAATAAGCCGGTATGTGAAACCGTGAGTGTATAGCCACCACCTGGTGGCAACATTTGGGCGCGATACTCGCCGTTTGCATTTGTTGGTATGGTTCTTGGTTGCAACAGGACGGAGGATGTGATTGTCACGGTTGCACCAGCTATTGGATTGCCTGACTCATCTCTCACAGTACCAAGCAAGACTCCGGTACTCTCCTGCGCTATGAGTGAAACGCTGGCCAGCATCAGACCCAGTGATGTTAAATGGGATAATTTCATTTAATTCTCCTTATCAAAGCACCGTGGCGTTAAAATTTGAAACCAGCGCTAAATTCAAGCACAATTTTATTTCTGGAATTCTCCACAACCGTCGATGGATTGCCTGTATAAACGTAGGGAGTATAGAAAGGCTGAGTGTATGCAATAGTTGAGAGATTGCATTCGACAAATACGTTTTCGCTGACAAAACCAGTAATGCCTGCAAACACGCCAGGCTTAATGGTGTTTTTGCCGTTGAGGGCAACCCATCTGACAATTTCATCTCCGGGGTCGTTTGCAGGTCTTGAATTGACGTATGCTTCGTCTTCAAACAGACCAACATGGCCCTGAGTTTGATCCTGCGATTTTAGCCAATCAAATTTGATGCCAGCCTGCCACGACCACTTGGTGTCCATAATAGAACGCTTGTAACCAAAGCCAAAGACTAAACCATCTAGGTCACTCTTACGATAGTCTATGGAGTAGTACATCGAACTCCACACCTTGGTGCCTGGCTGAAGATGGTCAAGCCACATTTCCCCTGCAGAATAAAAATTCTTTGTGGCATGGGCTTCAAACATTGGGTTTTCCCAATCATCGGCTTTGAAGTAGATGTACTTTAGCTCGCCAATAAAGGCTGACTTGCTGTCGATCTTGTACTGAGCCGTAAAGGCCATGTGAACCGACATGTTGGAGACCTGCTCGTTTGTAGAGGCCTGTCCTATGCCAGCTCCAACCTTAAGCCCAAAGCCCCAAGTTGGCTCTTGGGCGTTCACGAAAAGGCCAACGCCAAGCCCCAGCAAAAGGTACCGAGATGTTTTGAATATCATTGATTTCCTCCAAATGATATTTGTGCAAACGTGCACATTAAGTTGAAGTTGATTGCGAACACACTAAAAACCTTTCTTTCATTTGCAATGGTTTATGGAGACAGGGAGCCCCAGTGAGAAAACCTATTTACACAAATTTTACTGATTGCCCCACATTTTCCCTCCCTGAGAAGGGGGGACAAAAGACAATATCGGTCAACTAGGAAAAACAAAATGGGAAACCCCCTCAAAAATTACGTAGCGTGTTTTCGACAAAAACGGATGCTACTTGCAAAGATTTTACAATAGCTTTTTCAAATATCAATAAAAAATTTTCGTTATTTTCAAAATTTTGGGAACTTTTCCCCAAATCTTTAGTTTCACTCTGAAACCAATCACCCCCCTTCGACCAAATTTGTTTGAACACCGGTGATTCCCCCACAGAATTTTCTTTGCAATATCCCTCCCTGAGAAGGGGGGAACAAAAGCAGTATTGATCCACCGAGGGAACCAAGACATGAAATTCTTCAATGAAATGGGAAAAAATCAATAAGACCTCCTGCCAGCTATCAATTTACTACCTTGTTACAAAAAATTCAACCGCTCATATCAAAAATTTTACACTTTTTTTAAAATTTAGGGAACTTTTTTCTAAATTCCTGTATTTGCCCAGAAACCATGTATTTCACCTAGCAACTCTCCAAAACAGGTCGTTTCAGGCGGTTTCCATACTGGAAAAAATTTATGTTTTGAAATTCGCTCATGTGTCCTGGCCTAGCGAAAACTATCAGTCCCAACAATGCCTATAACAGGCATGGTGGCTCTTACCATACCTGCTACATAGGAGGACAAGAGGTGTCCATAGTGCTTTTCTACCATTCTGGAATCAGAATGTCCAAGTTGTTGAGCCACCACAGGCGTAGGACACTTGTTGTTTAGCAACATCGAGGCGTATGTGTGCCTCAGTTCATGGAATGATACCCTTTCGAGTCCGGCGGCTGTGCAGGCATCCTTTATATATCGTTTTTGGTCGCTTTCTAGCCACCCATTGCTTTCTAATCCATTGCGCTTTTTTCTCTTAATGCTGTTAGTAAAAATTAGATCGTTGGGGCTTTGTTTTTTGGACGTAAGCTCTTCAAAGAGTGCTACTCCCTCACTTGTCAGGACTATGTGGCGAGGCTTGCTACTCTTTGAAACAGCAACAAAGATAGTTGGAATTTCTGTGCCTGAGTTATAGTCCCTGCATCGTAGCCGTGCCAATTCGCTGTATCGGCAACCAGTAAGCAACGCACCCTTTACTAAGTTTCCAAACTCAGGCGGGCAGGCATCGAGGAGTTTTACCTGTTCTGACATGCTTAAAAACCTAGCTCTGGCTCTCGCAGTGCCCCTGAAAGGCTTAATTTTTCTCCATGGTGGGTCTACAATGTGCACAAATTCCCGGTCGACAGCATAGTTTAGAGCCGCCTTAAGAATTGTAAGAACTCGGTTAGCAGAGTCTTTTCGTGCCCTCTTTTCCTCATCAGTTACCGGTGGCTGGGCAAAGGCTTGCGCTTGCCCCAATTTCGTCCTAACCCTACGCGGAGCTTCGGCAACGGCTCCCAGCCAACCTTCAAGCAATTCTCTGCTCAGTTTTGAAACTTCTTGGTTGCCAAGCATGGGGATAATCCAAGCATTTGCGCTCATTCTGCTTCTGGCTATGCTCTTCATCCCTCGCCTTTCGCCTTCACAGAAATAGGCATGTATGGCATCTGCCACTGTCACGGAGCTACTATCTTGGCAACTTCCCAGGCCATTTTTTTGGAATCGCCCAATCTGTCTTTCAGAGCATGTGGCTTCGCGCCCAAAACTACCATTTTTTGAGTGTTTTTTTGTGCTTTGTCTCATAATGTATTGTAAATCCAAATACTTACTGCGTCAATACAAGCCAAGTCTATAGCTGTTCCCCCCTTCTCAGGGAGGGAAAATGTGGGGCAATCAGCCAGTGTTAAGAGCGTAAGTAACGATAACGATTTTTTGAAAGGTTGTATGGCAATTCGCAGTTCAATTTCTTTCACCATCTCATTTTTTGGACAGTCAATTCTGTCAATAGGAGGTATTTCACGATGAGATCAATTTTTAATATACCCTTGGTAGCACTAGTGCTGTTGGGGACATCGCATCAGGCCAACGCTCAGGAAATATCCTATGGCATCAAGTTTGGTGGTGGTATGGCTCTGACTGGTGGCATTGAAGCCCAAAACTCCCGGGGGGCACTCAACTTTGCAGTCACGGGCGACTACAAACTTTCCTTAATCGGTCCTAAAGACGAATTATTTGCCGAACTTGGATACAAGTATTGGAAGGCGGACTGGAAAGACAGGACGCGGCTCACAAATAAACCCGCTGGCTATGGCGACTTTAATTTTTGGACTGGCGTAGGCTATACCCCTACAGGCACTGGTCATATTTTTAATCAAGACCCGGCTTCTGCCACCCGTGGTTCTGTTGACATGAGGCATGACGTATTAGAGGGTTGGGGCCTTACATTGGGCTACAGATACAATTTTCCCGATACCAACTTTTATGCCCATGCTGGCCTGACAGTATTTTCCATGATCTACCAACAGGAAGTACTTGGCGAATTAAGGGTGTACGATCGCATACCTACAGTACCAGCCGCAACCGCCGGCACTCCTGTGTTGGTGCATCGTGAGGGCCTCAACCATACTCCTGCCGCTAACTCCGTAAGCCCTGGCTTCTTTGTAGGTGCTCAGTGGCGACTGGACAAACATTTCTTTACCGAGGTAAATCTTGGTTGGATGTCTTACTCAACTGTAGAGTATCAGCCTTTTGTCTATACCGGGGCAACTGCCCACACAACTACTGGTTCTGACAGCAAGGTAACTCTAGATTTTTGCATTGGCCTACGTTTTTAGCCAAAACAATGTCAATTATTTAAACTTATTTGGAGGAAAATAATGATGTTAAACACGAAAGGATTGACTTTTCTGGCGGCTACACTCGTAGCCACTAGCCTATCGGCGCAGGAAAGTGTGGGGTCCGTTCTTGGGACGGTAAGGGAACCAGGCGGAGTACCAGCAGTAGGAGCAACTCTGGTTATTTCCGGCGACGCTATTTTAGTCTCTCGCACCTTGGTTACAGACCAACAGGGCAATTTCCGTTTTAACCTACTGCTCCCCGGTCAGTACACACTCACCGTAAGCAAGCCCGGGTTTATCGGTAGTAAGTCCACCTTCAGAGTGGCAGGCGGTGGTATTGTTCGCCAAAATTTTGATCTCAAGGCAACAACCGTGGCCGCAACAGAAGTTGAAATCGTAGGGGTTTCAGCCACTGTCGATAAAACCCAAACAAAAACTTCGACCAATTTCGACTTAGAGACTTTGGCTTCCCTGCCAGTATCGTCAAATGCCTATGGAGCAATCTGGCTTTCCCCTGGTGTTGGCGGTGCCACCGACTACCCAGTTGTTCGCGGTGGTCTGACTGGTGAAACAGCCTTTATGGTCAACGGTATCAGCCTTAAAGACCCAACGGTTCGCCAGGGCAGAAACTATGAAGCAGTTTTGAATGACATGATCGAGGATGTCGCAGTCATGCAGTCCGCTCTGAATTCTAGGTACGGCAATAATTCCGGTGGCTTGGTGGCTATTTCCACAAAAACTGGGAAGAACTACTTCGAAGGTACCATCAGAGCCAATCTTGGCCACGGCTGGTGGAACACTCAGTCAAATCGTGGACTGTTTGGTAGACTGGGACAGAGGCTTTCTAATCCCCCGACTCTTAGTATAGATAACATCAGCAAGACTTGGGAAGTTACAGTGTTTGGCCCGATTATTCCTGACCACCTGACATTCTCTTTTGGCACGGTTCTCACTCCTGCCACAAATGGTCAGAGCACCAACACAAACTACTCTCTCCAAAGTTGGAGATTTATCCCCAACTTCCAAGGGGCAAGTGACAATTTGGGCTACCTTTGGGGAACCACACCAAACACTTCTCTCACCGCTTACGGTGCTTATCCATCAGAAATTTACCAATACAAACTGTTTTGGCTAATCGGGCAAAACCATCAGGTTTCTGCACAGGTTTCCCGCAACCCCTTCGGCCCATACTTCCAAGGGTGGGGTGGTACAGACTTTGTTGACTATCAGTCTTCTGACAGGGATTTCAACTCTATTGAATACAGGGGTGTATTCGGAGGTAATGGCGTTCTTGAAGCAAGGTGGGGCGAAAGAATTAATGAAATCGCCTTTGCAAGTGGTCCTGGGGATCCTATTTATATCAATCAGTGGTATAACAATGAAGCGCTTACATCAATTATTGGACAGGGCAACCAGTATTCGGCAGGTTCTGTGTTGTCAAATGGCCAGACTGGTATGGGACCCAGAGAAGTAAGAAACTCCGAGACTTGGGGTGTCAATTACAACTGGTTTACCGAAAGTCACAACATAGATTTCGGCGTTGAACGATTGGCCGAACGTTCACTAAACTCTGTGCAGTACGGCCCCAATAATCAAATGTTCTATTCACCTGCCCGCAGACTGGATGGGATGTACGCTGTTTATAATTACATCGGCTCCCTTGCCCAGACTGGAACAGGGACTATTTATGACAATGGTGTCTCTACCGGTTACTCTTATGAGTCTTTAAGGGCAGCTACTAATTATATTCCTCAATACAGGACGACCAACTGGTCTGGTTCTGGCGGTGATACTAACGAGTACCTCACAACCAGTATCTATGTAAATGACCTCTGGTCTATAAATGATAGCTGGAGCATCATGGCAGGCCTCCGGTATGATAAATATACCGCGGATGCCGTTAGTGGTCGCTATATAGACTCAAGTACCATTACACCCAGGTTCGAAGTTAAATACGACCCCTTTGGCGACAATCAACACCTCTTCTCATTCTCCTATGCCCACTTCAGAGGGACTATAAATAGCGGAAGTTTAACTAACCTGTTTGGGAAATACAACGGCAACCAGGTTTTTACCTATTTCTGGGATAAGGGCACTGGTACACCCGAAAATCCACAATGGGTATCTTTTGAAGATGTAATAAATCCATCCAACTATGGGCACCTATATTCGATGACAGACAGCCATGTTCAGTACTGGGTCGACCCAGGACTCAAACCCACAGCCGCGGTTGAATATGCTCTCAGCTATCGGCGTGGTTTTGAAAATGGTGGTTCTTTCCGCATTTCGGCTGTTTTCCGCGACTACATAGATGTTTGGCAGAGGTTTGGGACTCCCGATCCCGTCATCACCAACCCCGTGCAACAGACCTATGGTGGCTATATGCAGATTCTGAAGGTGGATCCAAAAGGTAGCAGAACCCATCATGGGCTCGAAATGGAGTGGAGCTATCCTCTATACAAGTCGGCATACCAAAACTTACACTTCGCAGGCAACTGGACAGTGGCGCGCACAAAAGGCTATGAGCCTTGGAGAGAGGGCAATAACTCTTATTATACGTCTTCTAGGTGGCCGGAACTATATGAGGCCGCAGGTGTTCCCACCGAATGGTGGAACCCCAAAGGTGAGTTGAGGTACAGCCAGCACAATGTCATCAATACATGGATTACATGGAATCTTGGAGAAAGAGGAGGCATTCGCCACACATTCTCTATGCTCGGCAACTACCAGACTGGTGCCCCAATGGATCGCCGTGCCTCGCAACAATTAAACAATACTGGAAACGCCAGTAATAATCCATATTGGGCTTATTTCAACCCCACTCATGATGGCTCAATCCTGACAGTCAACATCCCTACTGCCTATAACAGATACTTTAATGGACGCGGTAAGTGGACCGACATGGATAACTTCATGGTTGACTTCAAGTGGAATTTTACCATTCCTCTCAAAGGGAAGTTGAACTTCTTTGCAGAATTCCAGATTGGCGACATCTTTAATACCGTATACCCAAATCACAGTGTTGGCTCTGCTGACGCCGCCACCGCCCTTATAATGGGCTACGGTGGAGGCACGTTGCCATGGGACTATGATGCTGGGTTCCAGGTAAACAACTTCGATAGGTTTGGTTTGATTAACCAACGCAGTGGAAACAGAAACTATTCAACCAGCCTTGGGCTCAAGTTTTAGCTTTCAGGAGGATTATTAATGATTAAAAAACTATGCACTCTTTGCATCTTGGGTACTGCCTCTCTAGGGCTGATAGCACAGGATGTCGAGAAACCGCTATACCTCGGCGCAACGATGGGTTTCTCGCAAGCAGACTTAAGAGCCTATCAGGGTGGCAAAACCACTGGCCACGGATTTGAAATGGGTTACGACTTTAGGCAGGATGAGTTCGTTGGTCTTCGGCTATTCGGTCGCTACACCCGCTGGAGTGGCGATTACAACGAAGCCATAGAACTTCAGCAAAATCTTATGTCTTGGGGCGTGGGGATTGATTTTACCTTTCAGACCCCAGTTGCCGGTCTAAAGCCCTATCTGGGTGTTGGCTATATGTGGTGGGATGGCCGTCGCGATACTGAGAGCGACTACCTGGCCCAACTAAGAGCCACTAACTACCCAAATGATTTCAAATACGATGGCACCCCCTTGCCTCCAGGACCACACCCCGAAGGCAAAGCAAAACTGGGCCTGAGATTTGGCGTTAATTACAATGTGTGGAAAGACCTCAGCGTCAGCCTTGACTATAACCTCTACACATGGAAGAACGATTCGCAAAGTTCGCCAAGAAGAGATGTCTTGGTATCCCCACATAAGGTAGCTGGATATAACCGAGTTTTTCCAGCTTGGATTGGCCTGACGGTGAAGTACCAGTTTGAAATGCCTTACTAGATCGTTGTAGTTGGCCTAAATGGGGATGCTATGCGTCCCCATTTTTTTAGATCAGTTGACACTTTTTGTTATTTACTTGTGAAAAGCAATGCTTGGAGCAAATGAACAAGTGACTCTGTACTGCTCTGAAAGTAATCCACTATACAAGTAAAATTATCGAAGAATCCAAATTTCACAAGGAGTCCACTATGAATTGCTATGGTATCTTTGCTTTTTCATTTTTGCTTATGTCAGGTACGCATAACTTAACTAGTTCTGGGCAGGAAAACACCCAACAGAGCCAGATGGACTACTCCAAGGGTGCACAAGAAAACATACGCGTTCCTCGAGATGTCACTCTAATTGCGGAAAATGCTATGCCTGAGGACAAATCCTATTCGTACGCAGGAGTTAATGATTCTACAGACTCGAGAAAAAGGGGCATACGCTTTTTTTCTGTCCAACTCAATCCCGGAGAGCAAGTTAAGCTGTCCTTGAAGGCTATGCCCCCTGATAGCTATTTCCTCAACTGGCTTTTGCCAAGAGACAATAGCCATCCACTGTATTCAAAGATCAAGCGAGACATGGATAATCAGTTGAAGGCAAAAAGAACTGTGTTGAGTCTAAAAAACACGGCTCCAGATCCATGCGAAGTTTATTTTTGGTTGTCTGGCCTCGCTGACAATAAATATTCAATCAAGGTCGACAGAAAATAAATATAGTCGTTTACTTGTGGCAAGCAGTGCTCGGAGCAAGTAGACGACTATAGCAAACGCCTTAGCATGTCTATTGCCCAATTTGTTGCCCTGAGCTGAATGTCTGCCCTGTCGCCGTGTATGTCACGGCTTTGGCAGGTTGTGCCAGATCGGCCAGCAACTGCAATATAGCACCTCCCTATTTGGTTTGCCCCATTTTGGCTAGAAGAGTTTGGGTCAATACTGGGGCCAGCGTTTCCTGTTATTGCTATACCCCAGGTAGTCTCCATCTTTTTTCGTATTCGTTCTGCCATTTCTATAGTGATAGCATTGCCTACAGTGCCGTGGGTGTCAATAAAATCAGTTGCCACGCCAACTAGCATGGTTTTGGCGATGGGAGTATAGGCCACTACCCCGCCGGCAAAGGCTCTACTAGCCCCCGGTTGGCTTGCCAGGCGGGAGGCCAATATACCTCCAGACACGCTTTCAGCCAGTGCCACAGTTTCGCCACGCTCGACCAGCATGTCTAGCAAAATTGTTTCTGGCTGACCACTGCCAACACAAATTAAATCGTCGCCTAAAGCGTTTTCCATGTCTTTTCTCACAGATTGCAGGTCTTTTTCGCTCTTCGACCGAACTAAAAATTCAACATGGGTTTTTGGGGCGAGGATTGTCCATTGCAAGTGGGAGTGAAGCTCTCTTATGGGTAGGGTTTTTTCATCCAATAGGCTCTCACCCCTGCCACCGACAACAAAGCGCATTGTTTTATTTGATTGCCCTGCTAAGCCCTTTAGGCGAGAGTGGATTTCGCCCTCCCAAATAGCCATCATTTCCTTTGGCACACCGGGGAGCATTATTATTTTGCACTTTGGGTGGGATGGAAGATTTGTCCAGTAAATGCCGGGAGCCGTTCCTAGTGGGTTATGGATTGCTTCTGCACCTTTTGGTATTAAGGCTTGTTTGTAATTATTTTCTGTGACCACACGTCCGGCCTGAAAGAAATTATCTATCTTTGCCCGGACTTGGTCGTCTTTGAACATTGGCACACCGATGATTTCTGCAAAGGATTCTTTCGTCTGGTCGTCGAAGGTTGGCCCCAAGCCACCTGTGGTAATTATTATGTCTGCGCGCTCAAGTGCATTTACGATACAGGCTTTTAATGTGGCGGTGTCATCTCCTACACATGTTTTTAGGGTCAGTTCAAGCCCCAATTCTCCTAGTCGTTCTGCTATCCAGATAGAGTTGGTGTCTACCCTTCCCGCGTTTAATAATTCAGAACCAATTGCTATGATTTCAATTAACATTTAAAAAACTCTGTAAAGGCACGGGAGGTAATTCAAAACCCATTGTAAGGTCTGTGCCTCCAAATCGCTTCCAAGTTAAAGCAGTGTGCGGCTTTATTATGGCACAGCCTAGCCAACTCCGTTGTTTCAAAACTCTGACGGGTATTGAAAAAGGCTCTATAGAAAACAGATATTATGAACGGCCTCCAAAATGGGCTTCGATCTCCTCAAGCGTTTTACCTTTCGTTTCAGGTAAGAAAAATGCGGCGGTGATGAAATAGATTACGGTACAGCCCGCCCAAAAGAAAAACATTGCCGCATATCCATAGTTACCGACCATCGGTAAGAAAACAGCGGCGATGGTGGTGCTGACAAATTGATTTAGCAGGAGCGCGATACTCATACCATTAGACCTAATTCGAGTTGGCATTAATTCTGAGAGTGCTAGCCAAACACAAACGCCAGGCCCTGCGGCGTAGAAGCTGATAAAAGCTAGAATACATATCGCTGTAAGCCAACCGTTGGTTATGCTGGGTACCGCTCCTATCAGTGCTTTTTCGATGACTAGTTCTGCAGAAACCCCCTTAGCTGGGTCTGCAAATGGATTTAGGTGAATTTTTCGGAAAAATTTTCCTATAACACTGTCTTTTTGAACAGTATCCTCCAAGTTAATTTTTATTTCTTTTTGGTATACATCGTCTGTCCGCCTGGTCTGGACATCAGTAAAGGGGCCATAGCTATAGACGAGAGTTAATTGTTGGGCGCGCCCATCCGTAGGGATACCAGCACGCAATAACAACTCGTCATCAATTACAGGCACAATTAGAGAATTTTCCTGAATCATGGTTTCAAAATGGGCTTTTATATCAACCTGCCCCTGCTCTGATCTCCAAAAGAGCATTCCTGCAACAAGCAAGCTAACAACAATGCCTCCCGAACCCATAGATAACAAGAATTTGCGCCCCTTGCGATCTACTAGTATAACTGCCACCACCGTCATAATTACGTTGAGAGATTTAACGCTCAAGTCACCCCAGTTAGCTATAGAACCTGGCAATCCGGCGTTGTTAAGTATGTTGACGATGTATGCCAGTATGGAGTTGATTCCTGTAGCTTGATTGCAGGCCAAGATGACACATGCAAGGATAAAGGGAACCACATATTTTTTGCTGAGCAAGCTGTCTTTATATGAAACCTTGCCACCTTCCACTTTGGGAGCAACTGCGCTTGCTTCCATTTCCTTGAACTCAATGGTGGCCTCTTCTTCTGTCCTAGTCTTGCGAAGTGCCTTTAGCGCGGTTTCAAACTTACCTTTCTGGAATAGCCAGCGGGGACTTTCAGAAATAAAAAAAGCACCGATCGTAAAAATAATTCCGGGAGAAATACTCATCCAGAAAATCGACCTCCATGCACTGTCCTTTGCTACAAGAATTTTGTCTGCGGCATCCATTGCCCCTGCCACTGCTTTTTCTACTCCCTCTACTTTATTGGCATAGAACAAGCCAATCAAGGCGGCAAGCACCAATCCGATTGTCAGAAGTAATTGAAACAAACCTGTTCCTTTACCCCTATTGGAAGCTCCAAGTCCTTCTGCAAGATACAAAGGCACTACTACGCCTATTAGTCCTCCCGAAACACCTTGCAGTAGGCGACCCAGCAGAAGCGGTGTATAGCCAGATGCCAGAGCGATCACAGGAATGCTCAAGGTAAAAAGAATACCGGAGAGCACCATGATAGCTCTCCTGCCAAACAAATCAGATAACATGCCTGCAAACAGGGAGCTCAACACACTTCCAAGCAATACAGCCGCAACCACAAAGCTGAGTTGCTGAGCACTTAGTTTCCAAGCTACAGAAGCACTGCTTTCGAGATAAGGCAATGCACCGGCAATAATACCAACATCTATGCCATAAAGCAGACCACCAAGACCTGCAATAAAAAGCAAATAGCGCATGTTAAAGACAAGACGCTTTGAATCCTTGTTTTCTGTATTCACGATTTTGCTCCAGACAAATATTTATCTACAAAATTATGGGCGGTGAAGCCTATGAGAGTGTACTAACAAATTTTACCAAGCCTTCTTCATGTTCCTCAAGCGACCTAACCAAGGCAAACTGGGTGCGACACCGATCTAGGTTGTGAGCTTCCCTCTTGATTTTGAAATAAACATCGCCCTGAAGGTAATCAGTCAGGAATCTGATCCCGCATTCATAGGTGAGCAACTTACCTGATGTCACCAAGTGCTCCCTCTCAACTGGGAGCAATGCCCCAGCAGTGCCTTCTAAGTAGCCCTTGGCGATTGCCTCAAACATTCTGGTTTGTACTACAACCTTGCTAAGGTCAAGTTCGTCTTCTGCCACCGGATTAGTAGCCGTTCTCACCATGTCCCCAAAGTCATATAAGCTAAGGCCAGGCATAACTGTATCTAAGTCTAATACACAGATGCCCTCCCCAGTTTTATCATCCAGCAACACATTGTTGAGTTTGGTATCGTTGTGGGTAATTCGTTCAGGGATAACCCCTTTTTCCTGAAGAGACAAGAGACAACCGGCAAGTGGCTCATGTGAAAGCGCAAAGTCAATTTCTGATTTAACTTTTATGGCTCTGTTTTTGACATCGTCTTGAATGGCTTTTTGAAGCGTAGCAAAACGATTTAGGGTGTGGTGAAACAAGGGAATAGTTTCAAAAAGCCTTTGTCCGTCATAGTCCATCAAGTCACTTTGAAATGCCCCAAAGGCTTTAGCCGCCTCAAAAGCCTGACTAGGAGTCTCAATAATGTCCCAACTCTTAGAGTCTTCGATAAAAATATAACAACGCCAAACATGACCATCCGGATCACGGGCAAAATCTTCTCCCATTAGAGTTTTAACCAAGGTCAAAACCCGTCTGCTGATATCTTCAATTCCCTTAGCTTCTGCCTTTTTTCTAATATGTTGGGTTACATGGATAATGTTTTCCATCACTCTGACAGGCTCTGTGAAAATATTGTCATTTATGCGTTGAACAATATACTTGACAATAGTCCCGCCCTGATCGAATACCACTACGAAAGTATCGTTTATGTGACCATTGCCATACGGTTCTGCTGATACATAGTCGCCCAAAATATCAAATTGTTTGATTACATCTTCGAGGAAAACAATAGTCATTTTTAGCTCCAAAGTGAGTGTGGATATTCGCCACTCTTTACTAATTCCTGTATGCGTGAGACTACTAATTCTTTGTCTTCGCGATGGGTGACACCAAACCAAGGGTCTGGCGAACTAAGTACTTGAACATCTGCCTTGCCCGCACGTATCAGATTATCTACTGCTACAGGAATATAAAACTCAGATTTCTGTTCCTGTCCATGCTCATGCAAGAAATCAATAAATAGCTCCTCTAAATGGCCAAAAAGGGTTGGTTGAAATCCCCAAAAATTCATAGATACAGGTTCATTTCCAGAAAAAAAGACTGAAGAGCCATCAGGTTTAATATCACGGACAGCATCTTCGGTTGCCTCAAGGGACAGGCATTCTTCCACTGATTTCAACATTCCTAGCTCATCTACCTCGCAAATACCCCTAGTAACTGTCCCATTGGCCGAAAGCGTGTTCGTCAATCTAAAAGCCACCATAGCATAGCGGTCTACCTGAGACGGAACTGGCTTGGAGAGCCAATTCGCAAGCAGACTAAAAGCATTTCTTCCATAAAAATCATCGGCGTTCATGGCAATGAATGGATTATTGATGACATGTCTAGAAGATAGAATTGCATGAGCAGTACCCCAAGGCTTTTGCCGACCCTCTGGTATTGCAAATTCGCTTGGTAGATCAGTTAGTTCCTGAAACGCATAGTCTACTTCCATCCACTTACGATATTTAGACCCGACTTCCATGTGAAATTCATTTTCAAAATCGCGCCGAATAACAAATACAACCCTCTCGATTCCAGACTTTTTTGCGTCATAAATGCCGTAGTCCATAACTTTTTCGCCACTTGGGCCTACAGGCTCAAGCTGTTTTAAGCCGCCGAATCTACTGCCCATTCCAGCCGCCATAACCAACAATTCAGGTTTCATCAAATATCCTCCAGCCTGTTTTTTACAAACCAATCATAAGTCAATTTTAGGCCAGCTGGGAAGCTAGTTCTAGGGTTCCAGCCCAATTTATTGGATGCTTTCGATGAATCCAGGACACTTCGCCTCTGTTCGCCTTGAATGGCCGTTCTATGCCTAATCATAGACGCATCCACATTGGCAATATTACAGAGCTGAACCGCTAAATCCAATACCGAGTTTTCAACTCCTGTGCCCAGATTGAATATGCCTGTTGCAGATTGCTGTAGTATCAGGCTACCAGCTTCGGCTAAATCAGGGGCAAAAACAAAATCTCTAGTTTGAAGTCCATCGCCATTAATGCAAGGTGGTTTCCCATCTCGCAACAGTTTGGCAAACACAGCAACCACGCCTGCCTCACCTTTTGCGCCCTGTCTAGGCCCATAAACATTGGAAAATCGCATTGATGCGCTCTTGAGTCCTCGTTGAATTGAATAGGAGTATAAGTATTTATCCACAGCCAACTTCGCAACGCCGTACGGGTTCATAGGAACCTCAGGATGTGTTTCAGGTTGGGGATTGGTTGCCTCACCATAAATTGCCCCCCCGCTGGAAGCAAAGCCAAAGAATTTCATTCCATTTTTCAGACCAGCTTCAATTAGCCTCAAGGTTGCCAATATATTTTCTGTTGCATCAAATATGGGGTCTTCGCAACTAACTCTGACGTCGATCTGAGCGGCCAAATGGAAAATGGCATCTGGTTTTATCTTTGCAACCTCTGCTTCTAGGGCATTGTCCTTTAGATCCAAAAAAACAAATTCTGCTCTAGGGTCTACATTACTCCTAGCACCGCTTCGCAAATTATCCAGTACCGAAACATCATGTCCATCGGCCAAAAAGCGATCGACAAAATGGCTACCTATAAAACCGGCACCACCTGTGACTAGAATTTTCATAAACTACTCCAATGTATAATTTACTAGAACTATGGTCTGTAAAGTATAAGTCTTTTTGGAATCCATGACAAAGCTAAACTTCACTGCTGGAATTTTCTCTAGTTTTGAAATCGCACCTTTCTATCAGGGAACGGAATGAAATATCATGTAAAAGGAGATAGTACCATGACCTCGAAAATGTTTCTGGAATCAACATCCACACCTTCGGTAATAGCTAGGCAGTTGTCCCAAGATGAGGACAGATTTCACGAACTAGGAGTTTATCTACAGAAAAACGCTCCAGCCTTCATAGCTACAGTCGCACGGGGCTCATCAGATCATGCATGTAGCTATGCCGCATACATGATAACTGCCCAGATGGGTATTCCAGTTATGTCTCTTCCACCATCAGTTGTGACACTATATCAATCTCCACTCAAAATGAGAAACTCGCTGGCTATCGGAGTTTCCCAGTCTGGCAAGAGTCCGGATATAGTGTCTACATTTGATGAATGTGCACGATCCGGGGCAAAAACAGTGGCGTTTATTAACGTTGAAGATAGTCCACTGGCAAAGTCCGCGGAATTCTTTTTCCCCTTGTATGCAGGCTCTGAGCAAAGCGTAGCCGCAACAAAATCTTTTATTGCAAGCCTAGCCGCTATCGCTCGATTTGTTGGACACTGGAGCCACAATCAGGCTCTTTTGGATGCACTAAAAAGGCTCCCTGAAATCTTGGAAGTCGCCCAAAAGACTCAACTAAGCCAAGTCGTAGAATTGTTTCACAACAAAAAAAACGCGCTTGTATTGGGCAGGGGCCCAAGTTGCTCAATTGCAATGGAGGCCGCATTGAAATTCAAAGAAACATGCTCTATTCAGGCCGAAGCATTTTCTTCGGCAGAAGTAAAACATGGCCCAAAGGCACTAATTGAGCCAAAATATCCAATATTGATGTTTGCCCCTCGCGGGCCTGCCCAAAAAGATATTGTTGATACAGCTAAGGAGATGAGAGCCCTTGGTGCTGATGTGTTATTAATTTCCACACAAAAATCAGATGAGGCCAACATCGTCCTCCCATGCGCTGGTGACCCTTGGCTCGATCCGTTGGTCATCATCCAAGTTTTCCATCTGGCGGTTGAGCAACTTGCACGCGAGCGTGGCATGAATCCAGACAACCCGCCACATCTGAACAAAGTAACATTAACCGTTTAAGCCTTAAACCCACGTTTATACTATTACTCTACGTCTGGTAATTATTCCAATATTTCCGTTCCCCCTTTAAGTTGGCAAATATGGATTATTGGCTCTTTTGCTAGTTTTTGGCGAAAGACTTTGCCCAGTGTCTGTTGGAAATTTTCTAGTGATGCTTCTGTCACCAAGTTGATGGTACATCCTCCGAAGCCTCCCCCCATCATGCGACTGCCAAAAACACCTTCGGTTTTTTCTGCAACAGACTGTAAGACATCCAGTTCTGGACAGCTCACTTCGTAATCATCCCTTAGACCTTGATGACTGTCGTTCATGGCCTGACCAAAGGCAACAAAATCATCTGTGGTCAATGAATTGCACGCTTTTGCGACTCGTTGGTTTTCAGCGATAACATAGGTGCAACGGCGAAAAACAACATCATCCATCTTCTGTTCATGGGATTGCATCATTTCTGGATTTACATCCCTCAGGCTACTCACATCAGGGAAGTAGTATTTGAGAATTTCCACTCCTCTTTCACACTGTGATCGGCGCAGGTTATACTCACTTTCAGCTAAGTTGTGCTTTATCTGAGTGTCACACAGTACTATGCGAACATCATTGCGGTTGAATGGGACGTAGGTGTAGGTGATGTCTCGACAATCCAAATGCAGTAGCGTTTTTTCGCATCCTAGAACCGAAGCAAATTGATCCATGATGCCACACTTTATACCAACAAAATTGTTTTCAGCTCGCTGACCTAATTTTGCAATATCGATGCGAGACAGTCCTAAACCAAATAATTGATTCAAAGCAAAAGCAAAGCCTGTAGTTAAAGCGGCACTACTACTCATCCCGCTACCGATGGGAATATCACCTCCAAAAACAATATTGGTCGGAGGAACAGCCATCCCAAGATTTCCTAATTCAACCAGTACACCTTGCAGATAGTTAGGCCATTGCAATTTGGAGCGTTCAATAGCATCAATGGATGCTTCAAAAGATTGCTCCATGTCTAGCGACACCCAGTGGTTCAAGGTGGTGGCACTTGGCTTAATTGCAAGAAAAATGGCTTTGTCTATTGCCGCAGGTAAAACAAATCCTTCGTTGTAATCGGTATGCTCGCCGATGAGGTTGACCCTACCTGGTGCTTTTACTAGGATGGATTCCTTTCCAAACTTCGTATGAAATGACCTAGATATATCATCAACGATTGCTGAAGTCATGAATCAGCACCTTTGCGTCTGGTGTAAAATGCTAACGCAAACATTATTCCTCCAAATACAAGCATTACAGCCCCCCATAGCAGGTTGACATTGATCCCTAATGAACACTGATACATAGCTTCTGAAGTGAAAAGGCCATAGATAAGTAATATGGCTCCGTATGCAATAAATAAAAGTCCAATGGGTAGTCGCAGGTCGAATTTCACAGTGTGCTCCTTATGCAAAAATTATGTTTAAGGCAACTGCAAAGGCAAGTATTATCGCACCAAGTACTGCAGGACGCTTATACCAGACAAGGTATCTATCTGTTCTGCGCTCGGTGAGGGAAAATACCAGTCCACGTAGCTCGTCATCTGTCTTGAGGCGTTTAGTCAATAAGCTCACAAGAATGGTGACGACAAAACAACTTGACCATGACCAAATAGCAGTCCAAAAATTTTGTGCCATTTCAGATGGGTAGCGGTGCAACACTTCCGAAACTAGCCACCCACCTTTAATGCCAGCGGAGGCACCATATGGTAGCGTAAGGCCGTGGTGGATTGCCGCGGCCAAAGTTCCAGATACTAACCCAAAGAATGCCCCGTTTCCAGTTGTTCTGCGCCAGAACATCCCAAGGAGGAATGTCGCAAATAGGGGAGCATTTACAAATGCAAATACCAATTGGAGCATGTCCATAATGTTGTTGAAGCTGTTGGCCATATACGCCGCGGCCAGTGATACAAGCGTTCCTACAACAGTAGCAACCCTGCCCATCCATAAATAATGCTGGTCACTCTTACCTTTGGCTATATAGCTTTGGTAAATATCGTATGTCCAAACTGTGTTGAAGGCAGTTACATTTCCAGCCATTCCACTCATAAAACTGGCCATCAATGCAGTTAATCCAAGCCCCAATAGTCCTGTTGGGAAGTAGTGAGCCAACATGCCAGGTATTACCATGTCGTAATCCAACATGGTTGCACCATCAACAATTTTTTCTGGAATAGAAAAACCACCGTTAGTGGCTGTCAGCGCAATGGCAATCATGCCAGGTACGATCACCAGAATGGGGAATAGCATTTTTGGCACTGAAGCTATTAGTGGAACTAACCGCGCACTGTTTTCGTCCTTGGCAACCATCGCTCGTTGTACGACCAGGAAATCTGTACACCAGTAGCCAAATGACAGTACAAAACCCAGCCCCATCGCCATCCCAAACCACTCAACCCCCATTGGATTACCTGAGGATGAACCTAGTGAACCCCAGGCACTTGTCCATGCGTCAGAGGAATAATTTTCAGAGCCATAAATTGGGGAAGTGGCGACAATAGCTAATTTTTCCTTAAGCCCTGGCCAGCCACCCACGTTTTTAAGCCCCAAAAACACTAGTGGGGCAAATCCGAAAATGATTAAGAAGAACTGCATCACTTCGTTGTAAATAGCTGAAGTCAAGCCTCCCAAAAAGATATAGGCCAAAACTATGAGGGCACTGATCCATAGAGCCATGTCGAAGTTCCAGCCCAACAATAAATTTAGGAGCTTGGCCATTGCATACATGGAAATGCCACTGGAAAAAATTGTCATTGCGGCAAAACTAAAAGCATTAAAAGCTCTTGTTTTTTCGTCATAGCGCAACTTTAGGTATTCAGGGACTGAACGTGCTTTTGAACCATAGTAGAAGGGCATCATAAATACGCCCACAAAGACCATTGCGGGTACAGCACCAATCCAATAAAAATGGGCGGTTGATATGCCGTACTTGGCACCAGAAGCGGCCATGCCGATGACTTCTTGCGCCCCTAAATTTGCACTCAAAAATGCCAGACCAGCTATCCATGCTGGTATAGAGCGTCCTGAGAGAAAAAAATCTTCACTAGATTTCATGCTTCGTTTAAGAAAAGCACCTATGGCAATAACGAAAACGAAGTACAAAACCAGGAGGAGATAATCAACTCCATGCAATCGTAGGGTTGGAACCGTGGCTAAAGGGAACAGATCAATCATCCAAAACTCCGATAAACGCTACACATAACCATTGAAGGTATTTGTTTGGGAATTTGTGTTGTATTTGCATAAGAGCATCTTGCAAATTCGAGAATTTTTTGCAAGATGCTCGGCAGAAAAATCAATTACTTTTGTTCAGCTTCGTTTTTAAAAAGGCCTGATACGTCCCGTTTGCCTCTCTCCAGGTAAGGAGTTGGCTTTTCCATCCACTCTGGTCTTGGAGCATCGAGGAGGTAGTGGTCAAAAAACTCGCACATGTGAACAGTGAAGTGTTTTACAGCTTCCCGGTCACGCAGTCCATGCAGTTGCCCGTTGTAATTGAAAAAATAGGCTTCCTTACCAAGCCTACGCAAGGCTGTAAAGAATTCGATGGCTTGGGTATATGGCACAGCGTCATCCTGGTCGTTGTGAATTGTCAGATACGGTGTCTGAACTCTATCTGCAAAGAAAATAGGGCTGTTTTCAATAAACTGCATTGGCTTTGTCCATGGAGTGCCACCGATTCGGCTTTGAGTGCGTTCATATTGGAACTGTCTGCTTATCCCTGTTCCGTACCGAATTCCTCCATAAGCACTAATCATGTTGCTTACTGATGCACCTGCTTCAACGGCCCTGAAGATATTGGTTTGTGTTATCAGGTAAGTAATCTGATAACCACCCCAACTGTGACCCTGAATACCAATTCTCTCGCGATCAACATAGCCCTTGGATGCCACTTGCTCGATTGCTGGCAGAACGCATTTCATCGCGCTCATACCTGGAAAGCCAGTATCGTATACAATGTCAGGCCGGAGCACTAAATAACCATTGCTGACAAATCGACTCACATTGATATTTTGTCCTGGGGCGGGTGTGACGTACCTATTTAGGCCATCTGTCATTCCTTCATAGATATAGACCATCATTGGGTACTTTTTGGATGGATCAAAATCTTCAGGCTTGGCTAACAAGGCTTTTAATACCTTGCCATCACTGTTCACATATTCAATCATCTCCTGAGTTCCCCATCTGTATTGGGTCTGCTGGGGATTGGCATTGCTGATTTTTTGTGGTCTTGAAAAGTCCAGGCCAGAAGTCCAAATGTCAGGAAACTCAGTAAAGGTTTGCTGTGTAAAAGTAACAACATCTGCATTCTTTGCCTTTGTAAGCCCAGAGATGACTTTGTCAGCATAGATGAGTCTTTGAGGTTCTCCGCCCTGGTAACTGGTGCGGAAATAGCCAGTAGCCTTGCTTCCATAGTTGGTTGCAGACAACAAAACAGGCTTATCAGTTGGTATGGCTTCTTGGTCAGCATCTAAAGAAACATAGCGAAAAATAATATTTTGCTGTCTTCCATGACCCTGTGTGACTTGTCTTGAGGCTCCCGTTGCGGGATTGATTGCCCAAACATCAAACCTGTCATATACAAGGACTTCTGAATCGCGGGTACTCCACCCAGCTAAACCGTATGGCCTTGGTGGTTCGGGGGTGTCAGATAATTCGTTATAAAAGACTGCCTTGATGCTTCCAGTCAAATCCCTTGTAATGCCAGTATCCGTAGTCATGGAGACCCACTTTTGCTCGATAGCATCAAAAGCTATGGCATATCGCCCATCAGGGCTTAGGCTTGCATTAAAGCGTACAGCCTTGAATAGTGGTCGTCTCGCGCCTGTTGCCAGATCAACTGCATAGTAGTCCCTGTGGGCGGCATCCCAAGTAGAGGCCAGCAAATATGCGCGATCATCAGAGCCAAGGGCGATGCGGCTGTTTTCGTTTACAGAAATGCTAGCCATTTCCGGGTTTGCCAGTTGAACCAATTTTGAATTATCTAAATGCAGCACTGCTCTGTAATTTCTATTCCTTTCGGCCTCAGCCCTAACCTTTTGCACAGTTTGTAGCTCAGGGTCCTGCCAGTGCCATATGTCAACTTTTAGCGGTTCAGGCGCATCTTTCGGAGTTGCCTTTGTAAGCGGTGCGGTACCGAGGAATAACCGCTTGCCGTCTTTGCTAAAGGAAAGATTTCCATGTTCGCTAACATTCCATCCTTGGGGCAACCCTGTAGTTCCGGGGGCTACCAACTCTCTTGATGTGTTTTCTCCAACTCTCCACAAATAGAGTTTATAGATGTTGGGGTCTTCATTTTCATTGGTGCTGTTTTCTGACCTAGCTTCAGAGGGAGTCTCCGACCTGCTGGATTCTCTCGTAGCTTCTTTTGTTTTTTCTTTTGCAGTTGCATCGTCCCTATCACTAAGAAAAGCCACTTGTGTACCTTGGTAATCAAACTGGATTGACTGGTATTTACCAGTGCCCATCAACAGCGTTGTCTTATATGGTGCAAGGTCTTGGGAAGTTATCGAAGGCTCCGAAGCTCTGAGTGCGAATAATCCATTATTCGTCGATGTTTTTGAATTAACCGTATACAACAGGCAGGAACCATCTTTATTCCACTGATATGTGCTGACTTCCGTGATAATAGCCGTTGTTCCAGTTGCAAGTTCTCTAATCACTAGGTCTGTCCCAGTATCCCTTGAATTTCCCCCACCTGTAGCTCCGCCTGGGCGTTGGGGTGTTGGGCGACGCTGATCAAAATCCTTTTCCTCTGTGTTGGATGATGTGTTTTCGTCCTTCTTTTCTTCAGATTTTTCCATCAGGTAAGCCAAATATCTACCCCCTTCATCTGCAAGGCGGAACGACTTTACATTGTTGATGACTTCGCATCGACCATTTGCCAATTCCATAACGCCTATGGCATTTTTTGGCATTTCTTCAGGTTTCTTTTTATCCTTTCTAGCTTGTTCAACTTCAGCTAGGGGAGGTGCAATCGAAAAAGCAACGTGTTTGCTATCGGCAGAAAATTGAGGGCTTTGCCCCCTTTCGTGGCGATATTCATTACCTGTTTTAAGGTTACGGACGATTAATACGCCATCGCCCTCGGCTGGTTGCAAAGCAAAGGCTGTCCATTGTCCATCCGCGCTAATCCTTGTCCCTTGAATGGATTTCCATGTGTTATAAACATCATGTGAAATTATTTTTTTGGCCGTTGGTGTCTGCACTCTTTGTCGCGACTGCTGTCCAGACATCTGAAATGGTAGAGCCAAAAGCATTGCCAGAATTGAAAAACGTCTGGCTGTAGTTATGAATTGGTGTGGGAACATCAAATCCTCCTAGATGATTATTTGGAAAAACATAGCAAAGAAAAATTAAAATTATTGGCCTCTACATAATTAAGAGATCAGCTTTTCGGCAATAGGTTTTATCCTCTCCAAGGCATCTCCTACATCGCCATCAGATTGATCTCTGTGTGTAATAAAACGCAGGGCAGGCCCTACTGCCAGACAGCGGATGCCTACAGATTCGAGAAGGGTCATGGCTTCACCGGGTTTGGGGACCTGGACAAACATTATGTTGGTTTCAGGTTTGGTAAGCTTAAAGCCGTAAGAAGTGAGTCCATCAGCCAACCTTGTAGCTCTGGCATGGTCATCAGACAACCGAGGGATTTGATCTAGGGCAATTATCCCTGCGGCGGCCACAACTCCGCCTTGGCGGACACCTCCCCCAAGCATTTTGCGGATTCGACGCGCTTCGGCTATATAGTCTTTGTTTCCAACAATAACGCTACCCATAGGTGCCCCCAGCCCCTTGGAGAGGCATACGGAGACTGTATCGGCTCCCCAACTCAAGTCTGACAGACTATCTCCAGTTGCCACGGCAGTATGCCATAACCTAGCTCCGTCTAAATGAATTTTGAGGCTCTTTTCTTTAGCCGCTAATACTAATGCCTTATGTTCGGAGGCAGTAAGGCAGGTGCCTCCTGCAAAGTTGTGTGTATTTTCTATACACAACAACGTAGTGCGCAATGAATAGTATTGGCCAGGGTTTCCGGCAGATTTAATTACTTGACTTGGTGTTATTTTTCCAGGCCCTCCCTCCCAAGGGAGTGATTCGGGCATTCCTAAAGCCAGCCATGCGGCTGTTCCAAGCTCTGAGCCAAGGATGTGGGCTTGAGCAGGTGCAAGAAACCTATCTCCTCGCTTAAGGTGGAGCATTAATCCAATCAAGTTAGACATACAGCCCGTTGGAACCCAGAGTGCCGCTTCCTTGCCCAGCAATTCTGCCACTTTGCATTCTAGGCGTTCCATTGTGGGGTCACGCTCTAAAACATCATCCCCTACTTCTGCTACAGCCATTGCAGAATACATTTCTGTAGAGGGCTTTGTTACGGTATCGGATCTGAAATCAAGTATTTTCATTGGCAAACCAACCTTACCAGAAACTTGCTATTATCATTCTATGTTGTTAGTGACCAGAATTACATTTTTTTCATGGTGAAATATTCTCGGAAAGAGGTTGGAATACATGAACGATGAAAAACGTTGTATTGGCGCAATTCGTTGTCTGTCTATGGATGCCATCCAGAGGGCAAATTCTGGACACCCAGGTGCTCCATTGGGACTTGCCCCTGCAGGCTATGCACTATGGACAAAGATTATGCGCCATAGTCCCTCGAATCCTGATTGGGTAAACAGAGATCGTTTCATCCTAAGTTGTGGCCATGCGTCAATGTTGCTCTATTCTTTACTTTTTTTATCAGGCTATGGCCTAGAGTTAGATGACATTCGCAATTTCCGCCAATGGGAATCTAAGACCCCAGGGCACCCTGAACACAGAATCACCCCTGGAGTCGAAACGTCAACCGGACCACTGGGGCAGGGAATCGGCAATGCTGTGGGCATGGCAATAGCCGAGCGATGGCTGGCAAACAGGTTTAACCGAGCTGGCCATGAGATTATCGACCACCTAACTTACGCCTTTGCTGGAGATGGAGACCTCATGGAGGGTGTCGCCATAGAATCCTGTAGT
Organism: Holophagaceae bacterium; assembly: GCA_009783055.1. Classification (GTDB taxonomy): domain Bacteria; phylum Acidobacteriota; class Holophagae; order Holophagales; family Holophagaceae; genus WRHW01. Next base: position 3,009 of record WRHW01000005.1, on the reverse strand, counting down.
TTGGCTGGGCATCTGGGTTTGGAGAAGCTGATAGTTCTGTGGGATAACAACGGCATAACAATCGAGGGCAGTACTAATCTCGCCATCAGCGAAGACATTTTGGCTAGGTTTAAGGCGCAGGGATGGAGAGTTCTCGAAGTTGACGGCCAAGATGTTTCCGCGCTGGTGGCTACCTTTCAAACCGCAAAAACTCCAAGTGGAAAACCAACACTAATAGCGTGTCGCACCATTATTGGCTGGCCGTCGCCAAACAAACAAAATACATCTGCCGCCCATGGTGCGCCCCTTGGCGAGGAAGAAGTTCGTGCAACCAAGATTGCTATGGGATGGGAAACAGAAAAGGATTTTGCCGTGCCAGAAGACATTCTTGCCGAATGGAGAGAGTGTATTAAGGTGGGGGCAGAATTTGAGGCGGCTTGGAAAGCAAATTGGGAAAAATATTGTATTGACTATCCAGAATTGTCTGAAGAGTTGAAAACTTTGTTGGATGGCGGTTTGGGGGCTTCATGGCAGACGGCTCTCCCAACCTTCAACGTAGGCGAAAAAATTGCGACTCGCGAGGCATCGGGGCAAATCCTGAACGCAGTTGCTCCTCACATTCCACAACTTGTCGGCGGTAGTGCCGATCTTGCTCCGAGTAATAACACATTTATTAAGGGGCAAGGCACGTTTGACAAAACATGTGCAGGACGCAATTTCCACTTTGGTATACGGGAACATGCAATGGGGGCGATATTAAATGGCATGAGCCTTCATGGTGGATTGAGGCCGTTTGGGGCTACTTTTTTAGTTTTCTGCGATTATATGCGCCCCTCCATGCGCTTGGCCGCGCTTATGAAGCAACCAGTTATCTATGTCTTTACCCACGATAGTATTGGCGTTGGCGAAGATGGCCCCACCCACCAGCCCATAGAACATTTGATGGGATTACGAATAATTCCGGGACTGACAGTAATTCGCCCAGCAGACGCTACCGAAACAAATATTGCATGGTCGTTGGCACTAAATGACCCCGGTAGGCCAGTTGCACTGATTCTTTCCCGGCAGAAACTACCGGTATTGGACGCAGATAAAACAAGAGGGGCAGACAAAGGTGGATACGTATTGGAAGAAGCATCAAGTTCACCCCGATTGATTGTAGTTGCAACAGGCTCGGAGGTGCATACTGCTATAGATGCCCGTACCATTCTGGAAAGTGAGGGCATTCCGACTCGAGTTGTTAGCCTTCCTAGCTGGGAGGTTTTTGAAGCACAGGATGTGGCCTACCATCAGACAGTATTTCCTACAGACGTTCCCGCAATAAGCATCGAAGCTGGGGTTACGGCAGGATGGGGGCGATATGCCAAAATCAACATAGGTATCGACCACTTTGGAGCAAGTGCACCGGCGGAAATTCTGTTTGAAAAATTTGGCATCACACCAAGTAGCGTTGTTGAGGCCGCAAAACTTTTGCTTCAAGCAATTCCCCAATAGGTAATGGTGATGTTGTTGAATAGGGTCGTTAAACCGCTAGTATGCCTACTTTTCTCAATAGCTTCTATTATTGGGCAGGAGGCTCCAAGACCAAACAGGCATCCAATATTATCCATCTTTCCGGAACCGCTTCCTGATGGTCGGTCGGGCATTACGTTGGAAGCCGCCAGCCAATTTTTAAGACCAGATTTTGAGAATGGAGACGAAGGGCGTACCTTTGCACGCTTCGATGGGGAGGATTGGGGTTTAACCCTTGACCTAGCGCGCCACTTTGGGCCACTTGTGTTTAATCTGCGCTTGAGGGGAATATGGCGAAGCGGGGGGTGGGCAGATCAGGCATTTGCTTCATGGCACTCAGTATTAGGTGTTCCACAAGGTGGGCGCGACATGGCTCCAAAATATCGCCTAGACTATACCCTTGAGCGGGATGGCCAGGTGGTAGCTCAGTTGACCAAAGACCGTGCATGTTTCATGGATGCTGACGTGGCACTGCTATTTCCGTTTGGAACTCCAACATCAGGTGGTCGCATGGGCATCTCAGTACAAGCCCCTACAGGATCAGGGTCTGATTTTTCAGGTAGTGGAGGCTGGGATGAACTAATTGGCGTTGCCCTGTGGCAGAGATGGGGTCGCTTTTTATTTCATACTCAACTCGAATACGCATTTTTGGGCATCAGCAATACTAATCCCTACTCCCTAGTTTTGGATCACAACACACAGAAGAGGGCATGGGCGGGCATTGGCTATCAGCCAAATGGTCGTGGGATATTGAGTGGGCTTGGCCTAGACATAACAATTGCATATGTAGAAAGTCCATATTCTGTGGGCATCCCCAGAATAGATAGGTCGGGATGGCAACAGCACTGGACATTTAGCCACTCGAAATTGCCCAAGTGGCGGATTAGTATTTCTGAAGAAGCCGGAACCTATACTAGTCCAGATTTGACTGCATTTATTCAATATCGGTTTTGATTTTCAAAGTCCAAATTCAGGCTGAACCCATGCTACATCCAACAGTTTTGAATGTATGCAACGCTGAAACTCGTTAATTAGAACAGAAAGTAATTATTGCGAAAAAAATCTGCTAGAATAGTGATAGCTGTGTCAATGGATGGTCAGGGGGTGTAATACCAAGTTGCGATCATTCGGTCTCAATGCAATCACAAGCATGAATTCTAACTTCTATTATTGCTTTGGTTACAAATTGGCCATAGGGTCTATAGGTTACAACTTGGTATTAAACGACTATAAAATTTTTTGACAAAATTTGTTTATGAATTATCCTTGGGAAATGGGAAAGGTAATGGTTTGGTAGCAATTCCATAATCAAATTAAATTACAAGTCTTGAAGGACATACCATGAAAAGCATGATCATGTTTGGGTCGGTCGCAGTTGTGTGCTTGCTTTTATTTGACCATGTAACAGATTTTGTGTAAACGCCTAGACTTAAGAAGGAGGTTTATGATGGCGTTTACGAAAGAAGTATTAGACGAGATATTGAAGGGTTACAGCGGGGACCCAGAGGACTTTGCGGG
>WRHW01000004.1 GCA_009783055.1 Holophagaceae bacterium | reverse complement strand
TGCGTTTAATCGGGATTAAACGCGAAACGCAAAAGTTTTTGCAAACACGAGCAAAGCCCGTATTTTCAAAAACTTGCGGGCACTGCTTTCGCATTGCCGTAATACCAAGTTGCTCCCGTTTGGGTGCAACTTGGTATTACACCAATTTTACAAGACCACAATACATGTTTTACTTGCTCGTATGCGATAATTTTTTGTTGCAATCATTTCGATTGCAACAACGAGTGTAGTGGTGCTACGGATGATTGCAGTATTAATTCTTCCGAAATGGTGTGTGGGAGGCGAATCTTTGGTATTTCTTGCTTAATGCCAGCCAGACATAACCTTATGAAGGTAGCTTCAGATTGAAAATATTGCGAAAACATGAACAAATATGGAAAACAAATTGACAAAAACCCAAAAAGTGCCTCCTGCAGTAGGTGACAAATTGGCAACGAGTAGCGTTACTGATTCAAGTTCTGTCTTGTTGCCCACACAGGTATTCAAGCCATCTGAACATGCTGGCATGACATCAATTCCAAGGGATAAAAAGGGACGCTTCATAAAACGATCCACAGCGTTACAACAGGACAGGCCACAATTTATAACAATTGACAATGAATCAGTGCCGGTCGAAGAATTAGCAAAACTTTGGCGACTTAACAAAGTGCTGTCTACCCGCGACCTGAATTTTGTTTCTGATGCTGTAAAAAGGCGTATTAGGGAACAGGAGCTAATGCCATACCAAGCAGAGCTAGTCCAAATGCAAAAATACTTAATTGATAATAAATTAAAAATGATAGTTCTGTTTGAGGGTCGCGATGCCGCCGGTAAGGGTGGAACGATACGCGCAATAACAAGACATATGAATCAACGACACTACAGGGTTGTTGCCCTTGGCAAACCAACCGAGAGAGAATTAACTCAGTGGTACTATCAAAAATTTACTTCACACTTTCCATCTGCGGGGGAAATAGTCCTTTTTGACAGGAGCTGGTACACACGTGCAATGGTAGAGCGAGTGTTTGGTTTTTGTACCCAAAAGGAATATAAAAATTTCATGCTTGGTGTGACCAACTTTGAAAAAGACATTATCCGTCAAGATGTTGTATTGATCAAATTGTATTTTAGCGTAACCAAAGAAGTGCAGTCTCAGCGATTTGATAGGCGAAAATCTGATCCGCTCAGGCAATGGAAGTTAAGCAGAGTTGATATGCAGGCACAAGACAGATGGAATGATTTTACGCAAGTCAAATACGACATGCTAAAACAAACTTCTATCCCAATTTCGCCATGGCACATCCTGCGATCTGATAATAAACATTTAGCCAGACTCAATACGATGAAATTAATTCTAAACCAAATTCCATATAAAAAACTGAATGAAGAATTAGATTTTATAACCAACCCCGAAATAGTAATTTCAGGTGCCAGAGAACTGGAATTACTAGAGGCAGAGAGACTCAAGCTGGGTCTGGCACCTCATCAAGTAATAGTATGATACGATTTCCCAAAATCGCTCTCAATTTGGTATGAAGGAGCATGTAACAATTTTTGTGTAAACGCCTAGGCTTGTATAGGAGTTTATGATGGCGTTTACGAAAGAAGTGTTAGACGAGATATTAAAAAGCTACAGCGGGGGCCCAGAGGAATTTGCGGCACTGGTGGGTTGATGAAACAGTGAACAAAAGCCCTAATAGAGCGGGCCATGAAAGCAGAGTTGACCCATAGTCTTAGGTATGCCAAAGGCGAGGTAGGAGAAAAGCCGACATTAAATAGGAGGAACGGGCATACAAGGAAGACCCTGCGGACAGATCACGGCACAATGGAAATATTCGTGCCTTGTGACCGCTTGAGCGACCTCTCGGCATCCTTCGCTTTGCTCAAGTACACGAGGCAGTCACGCTGGCCATACAAAAAAGTGAACTGCCTGCACGCTCTTTTTTCAGGCTGGTATAGTCACCTTCGTTCTTATGGCACTCAAGAACATTTCCAAAAAGTGGACTATGCCCTTTAAGAATTGGGGTGCAGTTCTGAACCAGTTTGCGATAATCTATGGGGACAGGGTGCCCTTGTGAAAAACCCATTTACACAAAATTTGTTACAGAGCCGACTCTAAGGGGGCTTCTGTGAAAAACCCATTTACACAAAATTTGTTACAGAGCCTCCAAACCAGAACCTCTCCTCAAAACCCACCAACTGCGGCAACTGCGAGGTGAATAAATGAAAACAATTATTTCTCTAGGACTTCTATTGTCATCTCTTTCAGTTGTTAGTGCCCAAACTAAAATCAAGTCAGAAGGATGCTCATTTTACTCCCCACTTAGGCCATCTAATACGGGGACCCTTAGATGGAAACATAGGGGCAACATCTTGTCGCTTGATGTTTTTTGCCTAGATAAAAATCATATCAACAAATCTGATGGGAAAGTCATAGCGTCTAGTTATTCTGGCAAAGTGGTTGAGGGGACTTTCTGGTATGGTTACATGTCATCAGGAGGAATATATGAGATCATTGCACTATATCCTGCGCTAAGAGTCATTAAAAAAATTGAATTTTTTGACCTTGATGGCAATAAGATTTTTGAGGACACATTTGAACAAGTGCCTCTATTCAACCCAACTCTCACCAAAACTACCTCCAATTCTTTTTCTCCTTCTCCTGAAGGCGATATGTACATTTCGTCAAATTGGGGAAGTAGCTGGCGGTCAATTAATAATTTCAATTACAGAACCAAATCGTTTTCCCTGGATGAAGATGTTGCAAATAGTCCAGCCTTGGTAATTATGCTCTGCTCTTCAGACCCCAACCCCCCCCACACCCCGGGCGTAGCCCTCTGGGCACCCAACCCAAGCGATTACGTTTTTGAATTTGCTGACGATGAGGAACCAGTACCTCAATATGTTCCCAACATCCCATCTACAAGCGCAAACCAACCATCCATATCTACAAAAAAACCAGAACCAAAGAAAAGCCTCCTGAGCAGGATTTTCGGTAAATAGAGCTTTCTCATGCTTACGCTGGTAGATAACACCATCGAGTTCAAATTATGCAATGGAACAATTCAATATTTTGTTGATTTTTTAGGAGCTGATGGATTTTTTAATGAGGGAACAATTATAGCGAGTAGTCAGAAAAAGAATATTAAATTACCAAGCAATAAATCCTCTTACGTAGTCAGAATAAAAATATTTTATATAAGCAGTTCAAATACACAAGTGACCGTCACCTTCAAATAGGAGATAATATGAACAACAAGTTTTTTCCTTCCAGTCTGGCATTTGTTTTCGGAGCTGCGATAATGCTTGCCCAGGGGTTCGATCCATCTAATGAGAACTATTTACCCCCAATAAATACCAATGTAGGCTCAAAATATCGCGTTATTAATACAGATTTCAGGATTGATTCCAACAAGGTGTTGCCAATCAGTATAGGAATAGGGAACTGGGATATGCCAAGAAAAATATCACTGCATTTTATTGTGTCCGACGAGCCTGATTCTCCCAAACCTATTCAGAATGGCTGGACAGTCCAGGGCAAGAACCCCACAGCCAAAGTGGCTATGAAAGCAGATGAACGCAGAATATTTCGCACAAAAATCAAAATCAATTCGGATAAATGTCAACACATTAAAATGAATGTCCTAAACGAAAATAATGAAATATTAACTTATCGGTACTTTGTTATTAACGATCCAAAGTACTATGATAGTGCTGTTTGGAAGTACAGAGTTTTTGATGAAAAAGATTTACTTGTTTTCGGAATACCAAGTGCTCGTTATTAGGTTATGTAATAATTCGCCAAAGACCCCAACGCAATAATTCCGCCCTCCACCAACGCCAGAAATGTTCAAAATGCCAGATTCCCAGATTCCCAAGATCATGGCCGAAAGGCAACGGCTGATGTCCAAATGAGACTGCAACAACTCCTACAGCCCAAAATGGCTACCCATCCTAAAGCGAGTGATGGCCTAGCCGTTTTCCGGATACGGGTACAACTTCTATTCCAAAGCCCCCTCACGACAGACTACAGAATCGCCCTCGGCCAAAACATAGAGGACTCTGAAGGCCTCAAAGTCACACCAGACACAATAGACTTCAGCACAGCCGACTACCAGACAGAAAGTTATATACCATCAGGAATAGCAGATCAATTATCAGAAATAACAACAATAGGCACCAACCTATATATCCGTGCAGGCACAGAGGACACAGACATCCATCAAGTCCATCACTGGACATACAATACCAACCAATGGACACCCCAAGGCATAATAAGCCCAGACGGACTTGGTCACTTCTATGGCCAGCGAATAACAAAGCTAAAAGCCTTTGAGAGTGCATTGCCCGGAATAGGCACAGACGGCAGACCAGCAATGCTACCGGTACTCCTGGTAGCAACAACACCCATGATAATAGACCCAAACGAATCCCATCAGGGAGCACTATGGGCATTCAGCATATGCAAAGACATTCCACGTCTCCTATTTGCAGTAAGCCTGGGCCCAGGAGTTTACTCCTATGTCTCAGACATAGACTGTCGTAACGGAATAATAGCAGTATCTCGTATCACGAGTTCCACAGCCCTGATAGACATAAACACAGCAATACAAGGATGGATAAACTGGGCAGACGATCCAAGCCAAGCCATTCGCCCAGAAGGCGCAAACCAGCAAGCAATATTTCAGACGTACCACATAGGCGACCCAAACGCCACCTTCATACCCTCCTACTACGGAATAAACCTACTACCCATACAATCCCCAGAGAATGGGATGGCCATAGCCCTATCACAGGGAGTAGCCCACGCCTACATAGGCGGAATAACAAACATGATATTAAAGAGCAATAACCCAAACACCTGGTATCCCCAGCCGACATTTATCCAAAGCCAAACAAACCCAATGATGGACAATCGAGTAGCACATCTACCCCTAGAAAGCGGTCTATGGTTACGCAGGCAGAATTTAATAGAAGGCATAACAATCACAGAGACAGACAGTATAGGCAATCAGATAACATATACAACAAATGTCACAGTGGGACACAGAAATACCGCTCAGGGAGATAGTGCTAGGTATTTACAACTAGTAGACCAGGGCGACCCTGAGAATCCAAGGGAGTTAGGCAAGTGGATAGCTCCGGGCCAAATACTAAACCCTGACCCATGTGTAGATAGTTCTACAGGTTTAGTAGCAGTTCCAGTGGCAAAGACAGGCACGGCAAACTCAACTACGTGGTTTATCATTGATATTAGAAACACAAGTAATCCAGGTGTAATAGCCGAGATACCGAACTTAGGTCGGTGGGGGTCTATGTCGTGTGGGATTCTTTATACGTCTGGCTATGGCAAACTTGCCTCTGTAGACCTGAATCAAATTGTAGTTCCACAGATTCAACAACAGGATGTTGTAAGTAACCAAAGCTCTGCTCTAAACCCTGTTTCAGGCTTTGAGGCCAAAACCAGAATCGCCTCCATTGTCAAAAACTCAAACCAGAATAACCAAGCCAACCTGTTTGATTGTGCGCCAGCCCCCAATTACAAGATCACTATCGACCTGGTGACTATCAATCAGGGAGTAGAGAGGTATCTGGATGATGACTTAAAGAATATTTCACCTGAGTTCAAAGAAAAACTACTTCAACGACCAGACTATATAGGAAAAGAGACACAGCTCTACAAAGACTTTGAGTGGAAGAAAGATGTACCGAGAGTAGGCGGAAGACCGGCAATATTCAGAGTTTATGCAAGTAAAAAGGCAGGGGAGGACATACCGCCGGTAAAGATAAGTCTAGAGGTAACGAATTCAAAAACATATAGCGAGGGTGGCTCACCTGAGCTGAAAACGGCAATATTCCTGGCAAAGGAAAACAGTGGGGAAGCCGTAGCATTGAGCGAGAACAAAGGAAAGTTCGGGGACATAGTTCCTGAGAATCCAAACGGCTTTACGGTATTTACCTTTGAGCTGACAAATAAAGAAGACTTTATACTCTTAGGCGAAGAAACAAAAATCAAGGTGATAGTTGAGCCACAGAGTGAAAACGGCAATACAGACCAGAGCATAACGGTTGGTAATCCATATCAAAATCCTAAAACTGTTAGGTTTGAATACTCAGAGGAAATGGTTATTGACTTGATACCGGTGGAATATATCACAATCACCGATGAAACAATTAAGATGGAGGATGCCCAGATTGAAGAATTCAAACAAAGATTCTCTGAAAATCTACGGGCAATAATGCCTATAACCCTCTGTGACGATAAGGGGGAAGAGAGACTAAAAATCAACGTCCTGAAAAGTCCTTACAAAAAAAATGAAAATGACGAGGACGTAGTTGATAACAGCAAATTAATCGCAAGCCACTCAGGCAAAGAATTTGACAAACTAACGTGGAAAGAAAAGTGGGGGCCCCTGGAAGGCACAAATTTAGTAGTCCCTACGAGAGATAAATTAAGCGAAAAATTCGATACATGGGAGGGGAAACTGATTACAAATGCTGACGCTCCTTACAATGATGTAGAAGATTCAAACAATTCTAACATATTCAAACTACTACTAATAAATGGTAGTGCTGAGTTTGGTATTTATTACCCTGAAAAACACAATGGCGTTGATGATGCCCCCAGAGGATATATAGCAAGTCCTCGAATGGCTGTCATCTACGTCTATCCAACCCCAAACCAGAAAAAATTTCATTATTTCAATTCGATACATGAAATTGGCCATAACCTCGGGAGCCTGCATGCGCCTTCCGGGATAGTAGATGTTGCCAGTTTTTGGATGAATCAACCAACTAATAGTCCATATACTCCCGAAAACATTGGTGTTCCCGGCTATCTTTTTAGAATTAATTCTAGTCCAACAATTAAGCCGTGGTGGAAGCCCGACGATAGGATAGGTAATCTTATGCCCGATGAAGAGACAGACATTATGGGCTATGGAATTTTGCTAGATGATTCGGGTAATCGGAGTTATGACAACAAATGGGTAAGCGATTTTAATTTTGCTCAGTGGTGGAATAGTCAATCAAACCAAGAATATCGACATTTGCCTATCGGAAAGCGAATATATCCAAATCAAAAACTTAACCCCAAAAACACTCAGTGAGGTAATGCCATGAAAACAATAATTGCACTAGCACTAGCAATAACACCTGTAACCTTATTTTCCCAAACGAAGATCGAGTTGGTAAGGTATATTGAATATAAAAATAGGAATAGTAAAAGCCCTGTTCCAGATTTCAGGCTTGTTTCAGACAAGTTTTATACTGGTGGCAAAGATACAGGTGGTGAGGGTACTGTAAGAGTCGAATCCTATTCTGGAAAGATAGTGGATGGGAATTATGTGATTACTTTTCGGGTGGCCGGTGATGCAACAAGCTCACCACCTGGCTTACTCGCTCGTTTCCCCGCGCTACGCTCAATAAAAAAAATAGAGTTTTTTGATAATGATGGCAATAAGTTTTTTGAGGATACATTTGAATATGTACCGATGTACACCCCTACTATCGTAAGGGCCGCGGAAAATACTTTTACGCTTTCAAACCCGGCCAGCAGGTTTTTTTCCATTGATCGGGCAAAAACATGGCAATTGGTAAAAAATTTCGATTATCAAACAAACTCTTTCATTATCAGCGATGATATAGCAAATAATCCTAGCTTAGTAATTGTTGTTTGCAGTAAAGATCCAACCCCACCCCACGCCCCTGGCGTAGCCCTATGGGCACCCAACCCAAGCGACTATGTTCTTGAATTTGCAGATGATGAGGAACCAGAACCCCAAGCTACTACACCAGCACCATCAACAACCAACAGCTCACTTGTTAAATCGTCAAAAAAACCAGAGCCAAAGAAAAGCCTCCTGAGCAGGATTTTCGGGAAATAGAGTTTTCTGATGCTCACCCTGATAGATAACACTATCAAGTTCAAGTTGCGGGTTAAGCTGTATTTTCCTTCCCAAAAACTAGTTTACTCCTATGTCTCAGACATAGACTGTCGTAACGGAATAATAGCAGTATCTCGTATCACGAGTTCTACAGCATCAATGAGTGGGGCGTTCAACCTGTTGAACGCATAGAACGCCATAATGAACGTAACCCGGCAACCAGACAAACAGCGATTAGAAATGCCAAATTGCAAGAAAGGGCAACGTGACTGCCTCGGTATCCTTCGGATACGAGAGGCAGTCACGCCAAGCACTTTTGGGAACTTGAGATTTCGGACACGCTTGCCGGTATCTTGTTTTATTCACCTTCCTTCTGCGAGCGACAGTGTTCTGTTGCCCTTTTACCAAATTGCTACCTGTTGGGTCAACTTGGTAAAAGGAACATTTCCAAAAAGTGGACTATGCCCTTCAAAAATTGGGGTGCAGTTCTGAACCAGTTTGCAAAAATCTATGGGGACAGGGAAGCCGCCCATGAGCCTGTTGTCTCTGGCGTATGCACCAAAACTTACAGGCTCAAAGGGGCTTCTGTGAAAACGTATTTACACAAAAATTGTTGCAAAGCCGAAAGCTTAAGTTTTTATCACGCTTGCTACTTCTCGTAAAAATTGGTCGGGGTCGACAAATGGCTTTGAGATATAGTGTTCGGCTTTTGTGCTTTCCAAAAAGCGTTCCCTATCACCTATCATGGCATGTGCAGTTGCTAAAATTATTGGGATCGCTGATGTCTCTGGGTCGGACTTTAATAATTTGGTGATGTAGAGTCCATCAACTTTTTGTCCATTATGAGTTGAATTAGCTAGGCTAATGTCCATTAAAATGGCACTAATATTACATTCTTTTGCTATCTTAATAATTTCTTCTACATCTTCGGATGCACGTACCTCATATCCACCCTTGCGCTTTAATACAACAGACATGAACTTTACATTAAGGGGGTCATCTTCAACGATGAGTATGCTATGTGCCATCCGCTTTTCACCAGTTTTGGCATTTACTGCCTCTAGAATTATATAGGCTCTCATACCAATGTGCAATCAGGTATTGCACATTGGAGTGGTGTTAGTTGTTTATCCTGCGGGCACCTCATCCGCGTTGGCACTATACCAGGTTGCTCCCGGTTGGGTGCAACTTGGTATCAGTCGCTGTAAATTGTGAAATAATACAATGTTACGCAGGTTCCGGCTACATTCGAGCATAGCCTAATACCAGGTTGCGTTCAAATGACTTTGAACGCGAAACGCCATAATGAACGTAACCCAGCAACCAAACAAACAGCGATTTGAAATACCAAATTGCAAGAAAGGGCAACGTGACTGCCTCGTGTATCCGAGCAAAGCGAAGGATGCCGAGAGAGTTTTTGAAAACACGAGCAAAGCCCGTATTTCCAAAAACTTGCGAGTGCCGCTGTCGCGTCCCCCTCATACCAAGGTGCGATCTGTTGATCGCAACTTGGTATAAGAACTCCGTTGTTTCAAAACCCCGACGGGCTTTGAAAAGAACAGAACCTTAACCTATCCAAAACTTCATCAGGTACGTTTAGTTTTCCCCAGCCTGTGCCCAAGTGACAACCTTGCTTTACCCTTCCGTGGTAATCACTACCACCGGAGGGGATCATATCCAAGGTATCGCATAGTCTCAAAAAATAGGCTGTTTCAGTATCTGAATGGTCTGAATAGTATGCTTCGATTCCCTGAGCACCCATATCCTTCAAGTCTGCCATGGCTCGATCCCAGATAAATTGACCCTTTGCAAGTTGGCCATAGCGTGCGGGATGGGCAATTATCGAAACTCCGCCTGACTCTCTGATCCACGAAAAAGCTATCTCTGGCGATAATGTTTCAAATGGAACATAGGCTATCCCATCAATTCCAAGATATTTGTGAAATACTTCGGCTTTTGAAAATGCGTAGCCGTCCTGAATTATCTTTTGTGCTATATGTGCTCTAGTAAGGACACCCAAGCGTTTTTCTTCAAAAAAACTTTCGGGACAAATATCAATACCAATATTTGCCAATTTCTGAATAATCTTTGCATTGCGCCTTTGGCGACGCAGACCAAGTCCATTTACCCGCTCTTGAAAAGTGGGGTCGTTGTGATTAATGAGCAGACCCAGGATATGTATTTCCTGCCCTGAAAATTCGCAACTCAATTCAATTCCGGTTAGAAGTTGGGTGGAAACATATTTTTGTTGCGCGGTAAAATCTCCCAGTCCTGCAATTGTGTCGTGGTCTGTAAGTGCTACTGCCTTTAGACCTGCCTGCTCAGCTAGGCTCGCAATCTCTTTTGGAGAGTCTGTTCCATCGGAGCAGTTGGAGTGACAATGCAGGTCAATCATGGGAAGGTTTATTTGCCTTATACAGAGTAGCTAAAACTATGGCAACTGCCTGGAACAACTCTGGCGGTATTAGTGTGTCTACATCTAGTGGTTGAAGGGCGGCGGCTAGGTCTGGGTCGTGTTCGATTGGTACTCCATGCTCTTTGGCCAACTCAAGGATGCGTTCTGCCATTTTTCCCTGCCCTTTTGCAACAAGGCGCGGGGCGGCATCCATAAATGGATGCTGGGGCTTGTAACGAAGTGCAATAGCAGTTTGGCGACTATTACTTTTTGGGGTTGGCAATTGGGGCTTCCTAGAAAGTTACTGAATACTGCTAGTAGGAGGTAAGGGCATTGAAATACACTCTGGTATTACAAGCTCAATATATCATCATCATCGTCATATACCTTGAAATTTGGGCTAGTCTCCAATAGTATTGCATCCTCATATATGTTGCGAAGTTTTTGTGCGTATTTGTCGTGCCTGTCTAGTTTGGGGTCTTGTTTTAGAGTGACGCTTTGCCTAATGATTTTTCCCAAACATTCGACATCTACTCCTAATATGGCCGCAATAATCTTTTGGGGATTGGTTGCTTGTCCCTTAGTAATAGGTGTTGAGAAACTTAGAACATTTTCACCCCACATCAGCTCCTGCATTAGGTGTCGAATTTCGATGGATTTTGTACATTTTCTACCTTCGACCTTGCCTGATTTGTTGATTTGGAAACTTTCGGAACCAATAAATTCTGCAATCTTTTGTTTGGCCAATGAAATGTACTCATCAGGGCAAAACCATTGCCAATAGGCTGTTTTACACAGTTCGGCTACTGATGATGAATGGTTTGGTATCTGTTCGATACCGAGTATTTCCATCCCCTTTGGGAGAAAGGGTATGAGTTGCTCTTTTAGACTATTCAATGATTCAGCTATACCATTCGCAAGGGTTACATCTGCCCATTCTTCCAAACCTTCTATACCTAATGGCAATGGATATGCAAGTTCAGCAATTGGCTTTGGTCGTTTATCTTTTACTACCGCCAACGGTATGCCCGCACTTTCAAAAACAGATAAAAGTCTATTTAACAAAACCGGAGGGCGACATTCTGTAAGAGGATGCCGAACGGCAATTCTTAGCCTCATTGTTCGGTTTAGCATTGTATCAGACATAGGCAATATGCTCAATAAAAATAAATGGCATTGTGGAAGTAAAAACAATATGCAGAAAAAGAGTAGAAATCCGCAAAAAGTGCTGAGAACTAGCCTTCAATTCTAAAAAACCATTGAACATCATACAGGCTCCAGAATGCTACACTTTATGTGCAGGCTTGTTTTTCAATGAATAATTTCAAAACTAATTTATAAAAAATTACAAAATTGTAAAAAAATACCAAGGGACTTGTTTTTTATGGTAAAAGCCCCAACTCGTTTCTGTGGTTATGGATAGTATTGATTATTCTTTGTAAGTGCTCATCTGCTGTACCTCCTACTGTTTCTGTGATAAGGCGAAAACCTTCGGCTACTTCATTTCTATCTACTCCTGCCGCAAAAGCAGGAGACTTTAGTTTTTTATTTACGCTTTTAGGCAACAAGCCAACCGTGCGCTCTGGTCTAACTAGGGCACAAGCTATTACAAACCCAGATATTTCATCAGAGGCCACTAATGCCTTTGCCAATATTGTATCTCGTAATTCGTTAAATCCTGGGTAGTGAGCTTGAACTGCCCTTGCAATTTCTATTTCTCCACGCTCGTTTAGCCAACTAATTATTCGTGTTGGATGTTCGTTTGGCCAGCGGTCGTAATCAGCATCATGCAGGAGGCCTGTTATTCCGAAGATTTCATCTTCCTGCTCATACTGGATCGCAAAATCGCGCATGACAGCCTCAACTGCAAGCGCATGAATCCTCAGCCTGTCTGACTCCGTCCATTCTTGGACTAACCCCCATGCTACATCTCGTGAGATCATCGCTTCTCCAGAACTACAGTAAATACAAGGAACAATAATAGCCTTACTAAGCTTTCTTTTCGACAATCCTCTTGGCTTCCCTGCGCAATACTTCTGCAACGTTGCGATCCTTCGACATCAGCTTCAGGTCAAACTCGTTAATGCGCTTTAGCAAGTTCATGGCGATAGGTAGTGGGGTCCTTGGGTTGGTGACAATGGCTTTAAGGACTTGATACTTCCGCATCCATTCGCGGTTGTTGGATATTATCCTAATCACTTCTTCATGCACTGTTCGCATCTGGGCAATATAAGTAATCTCCCCCTCAGTTATGCGTCCATTAAGTACGACGTTGACCTGAATCAAGCGATTTGCTTCTCGCATCAATATCGTCCGCTCTTCCTTGCCACCTTTTAGAGCCAAAATTATTTTTTGATTTGTAGCTAATTTCATAATTCTCTGCGAGACAGAGCGTGGCTGTATAACTTCTTTTGCTACTTCTTCTGGAGTTTCATGTGGAACTAGGTTGGCATCGAAAGCCGCTGTTATGGCTTCGTCATCTTCTTTTGGTAAGGGCAAAGCCCCCCATGCTTTGTCTAGGGCACCTGATTCGACATCTTCTAATACATCAATGCGTTCTTGGGCTAGAGCACTATCTAGTTGACCAAGTATGTCCTTTCTAAATTCAGTGATTCTTCTCTTAAGGTTGGTAGTTCCATCTGGATGAGTTTCTAGTGCATCTAAAATGGTGGGACGCTGAATCCAGAGAACCTGGTTATTTAATGCTATATCAAGGAGTTTTTCGGGAAGTGCCGGAATGGCGCGCTCCATCCATTCAGCAGTCAGGACGTTATTCAATAGTGCCGCTTCCAACAGATCTGTTTCCGAGCGATGTAGGAGAACTAGCCCCAGAACGTCTGATGTCTCAATTTCTGTAGATATTGCACCCAAAACGATGGAGCTTGGCAGGCCACTCAGTGTCTCCAGTGCTTTTGTTGAAAGCTCTGATTCAGTGTTGACAGCATGGGACAGAGCATATAGTAAATCAATAGCCGGTAACGGAAGCCCCCCCCCAATAAGGGTGTTTGCCATCGATGCAGGTAATTCGTTGTTGATGAATTTTTGTACTATCTGGTGCATGTCCCCTCCTACTTATCAGATTCGCAAGGTAGTTTGTATACCTCTACATTGCTTTATAATACGGACAAAATCAGAATGGCTCTACTACATCATTAATGTCTTCGTCAATTAATTTAACTCTGTTAAGTGCGGGACGAGGCAATGGGCGGAGCCAATTCCCCTGAGCATCAAACGATCCAGACCATTGCTGTCCAACTACTGCTCCATGTTGAATTTTGTGACCGAGTATTTCGACCGCAACTACGCCTGCATTATCTAGGGTAAGGACAAAGGCCCCCTTAATTCTTAGTTTCCAAGGTTCAGACATGCGAAGAACTTGTTTTTGAACTGGCCCATGTTCGATTTTGATGGTAGCTGTACATGTGTCTGTGGCCCTTAAACTTATGAGAACGCCATCTTCCGTTATTGGACTCTCTGGAAAAACCTCACCAAGCACGGGGTAGGGTAGTTCGCTATCAGGTTTTTGCCAAAAAGAGCGTTGAGTTGATGGTGGTTGCGGATTGCTTGTGGGCGGCTGACTTAAATCTGTTGCTGGAACCAATAGCCACGCCAACATTACAACGGTAGCAATCATTATCCCAAACATGGCGACTCGCTCGCGTCTAAGATCGCCTGGATGAGCGTTTTCAACTGCGATGCTACTTGAGAATGACGATACGCCTACTGAGTGATTTTTTAGGTCTATTTCCAACCTACTAGCTATCTGTTCTAATAACGAAAACTCAAGGCCAGATGGAATTTCTGACCAGTCACATTTCTCAATTGCATTGAGAATCTTGGAGGAAATATTGATCTCTTTAGACATTTTTTCTAAATCAAGCCCCAGTGCCACGCGCTTATTGTGCAAGGCAACACAGAGATTTTTGAGTGCAGAAGAGACCATCGCAGTATGCCGAAATGCAAATAGTTTTCAATAAAATATCAAGGTTTCCAACCCACTGGAACTTCCTTTAGTACCCTTTCTAGAATATGCCGTCTGTCCTCTCTGTTCAACTTTTTATCATCCATCCTACCCCGATGCGCCATTGTGTCCGATAAGGTATCTTGCAGGTGGTCGGGGGTGACAAAATCCTGCCCCTGAATCCATGCTTCAGCTTTGGCTATGGCCAGCCACTGTCCAACAGCCCTAGTAGAACAAAATCCGCCTTCTTTTCTAATTTGTGCGACTATCCTTTGCATGTATTCTATTACAGAAGCTGAAACAGATATATTTCCCACCATAGCTTTTGCGGTTATCCAATCATTGAGAGACATGGACATCTCTAGGCAACCCAAAACAGATATTCCTGCCTCGCCCATTAGGATTCTACGTTCTGCTTCAGGAGGGGGATAGCCTAGGTGTAGTACTGCCGCAAATCGGTCAATCTGGCTTTCAGGCAACGGAAATGTGCCAGTCCGATCTGTTGGGTTTTGTGTTGCAATAACAAAGAAAGGATCGGGCAGAGGATGTGTGGAGTGATCCATCGTGACCTGCCCTTCTACCATAACTTCGAGTAGAGCGCTTTGAGTCTTTGGGCCTATCCGGTTCAATTCATCCAAAAGGACGACATTGGCAAATACCGGGCCTGGCTGAAACCGAAATGTCTGTGTAGTTGGCTCCCATAGCTGAACACCAAGTAAGTCTGATGGGAGCAAGTCATTAGTGCCTTGGATGCGTTGAAAGCGACCACCAAGCACGGATGAAAGTGCGCGAGCGAGAGTTGTCTTGCCAACTCCAGGCAAGTCCTCTAATAGCAAATGTCCACCACTCAAAAGTACGGCCAATGCCCTCTTTACTTGGGCATTTTTTCCTACTACCACTTTTATAATTGAATCGAGTGCAATGAGCACTTGGTCTCGAATAGTTGATGTTTGTTGAGTCAAGTCATACATCCTTTAAAGATATTCCGTATTCCTTTAATTTTTGAATAAAGCTTTTTGTAGTAAGTCCTAATCTGTTTGCCGCTACTGATAAATCGTCATTTGCCTCATGGAGATATTTTTCCAAGAAATACCGTTCTGCGCTCTCTTTAATGCCACCTAACATTTTATCTAATTTATCCTTTGGAGGCATTGGCAACAATATGGATTGCTTTTCAGGTGTTAGCCAAATAGGTAAGTCTTGTATTAGGCCAGTCATACATCTTCTGATGGTTTCGGATGCGACCCAGATCAATTCGGCCACATTTCCATGCCATTTGTTGTTATATAGCTCTCTTTCAATCATTCTGTCGACTGCCGGAATTAACCTTCCTTCTCGATTGCAGGTTTCTGCAATATATGTATGAAAAATGGGTAAGATATCGTCTCTGCGATCCGCCAGAGGTGCTAGTGTGATGCTAATAACTCCAATATGTGACTTTAAGGATTCTGGTAAATCTGCTGGTTCTTTGCATGTACCCATCCAACATATCCCTTGGTTGTGCTCCATGCACTGAATTAGTGTTGATAGAGTTGCAGAGGGTAGGTAGTCTAAATCCTTGATGAGTAGACTGCCACCTGTATGATTCTTCAAAAATGTTTCGGACAATGATTCAGGGGTTAGATCGCGGGATGACATGGAATGAAACATGGCAGTGGGGTGTCTGAGTACATGAAGTCTTCTGGCGGCACGGCTTCTTCCGGAGCCTACCTGTCCAACAAACAGAACTGGCTGTGAGGTATCTGACATCGTTCTCAAACATTTTTCTACACCCTGCATCGCTGATGATGCTACCACCCAAGGTTCGTTTGGGTTTGGTGGGGGAGACATTACAAGGAGGCGGAGTTTATTAAGACGCTCAAGAAAAAAATCAAGATCAAATGGCTTGGGAAGAAAGTCATCAGCACCAGATTGCATTGCTTCAACTATATCTTTTGGTTCTCCAAAAGCACTCATTAATAAGATTCCCATAGTTGGGTTCAGGCGCTTTGCCCGCTTTAGCAGTTCAATTCCGGAAAAAACCGGCATACGCAAATCTGTTACTAGGATTTCGACAGTCTCAGATTCCAATATTTCTATTGCTTTTGTTGGGTTAGGTGCCTCTATCACATCCCATCCAGCCTCTTTCAACGCCTTTAGCAATAATCTACGAAAATTGTCTTTATCTTCAACCAAAAGCAAACGCATACTACTGTCCAAACTGCAATTGATGCAGGCGGGCATATTCGCCTTGCAATGTTAGAAGATCTTCGTGGCGACCAACCTCTACAATATGTCCTTGTTTTAACACATATATTCGGTTTGCCCTTTGAATAGTAGAAAGCCTATGTGCTATCACAAGGGTAGTCCTGTTTTTCATCAGAGCTTCAAGAGCCTCTTGAACTGCTCTTTCGCTTTCTGTATCCAGTGCAGATGTGGCTTCATCCAATATCAAAATTGGGGGATCATGCAGTAAGGCTCTTGCAATGGAGATTCTTTGACGTTGCCCGCCACTAAGACTGGAGCCTGTTTCTGCCAAGTGAGTATCATATCCCTTGGGCAAGTTCACAATGAAGTCATGGGCATGAGCTTTTTTTGCTACCTCAATAACTGCTTCTCGTGAAATGGTTTTTCCATAGGCGATGTTGTCATGGACTGAATCCATAAATAATAGTGTTTCCTGAGTAACGATTCCAATCTGTTGCCTTAATTCTGCGACTTCGAAATCTTTTATGTCTATGTTGTCGATCGTCACCCTTCCTTGTGTAGGGTCGTAAAACCTTGGGACTAAATTCACAATGGTAGTCTTGCCACCACCTGAGCCTCCAACTAAGGCAATGGTTTCACCGGAATTGACATCGATGTTTATTCCGCTTAAAACCGGATGGTCAGGCTCATAAGCAAACCAAACGTCTTCAAATGCCAGATTTCGTGGTTTTGTAGGCATCATTGCTGGATTGACAGGAGAAATCATCTTTGGTTCACGATCTAGCATTGTATAGATTCGGTCTAGGCTGGCTCTGGCAACCTGGACCTCATTATTAATTCTGGTTAGCCGTCTCATTGGGTCATACATTGCAAAAACTGCCACTAGATAAGTCATAAAGTCGCTGGTTGCCAATTTGCCTGCTTGAATATCTGAACTCACCCAAAATATTAGCCCCGCAAGCATTAAGCCACCTGCCATCTCCATTATTGGATGACTCATAGCTATAGCTCTCGCGCTCTTCATGCCAATCCTAAACAATTCAATGTTTTGTCCTTTAAGCCGCTCTGCCTCATACTCTTCTCTGGCAAATCCTTTAACCACGCGGACATTGCTGAAAACTTCCTTCAGTCTTTGAAGTAGCTGGGCTATGGCTTCTTGATTTCTATGATTTATCTTTCTGATTTTTTTACTGAGCTTTTTTAGGGGCAAAATTATTAGAGGCGCAACCAAAAACAGCACCAAACTGCGTTGCCAGTCTAGGTACAAAACAAATGCTATGCCAGCGATGGCAGTTGCGGCCTCTCGAATGGATTCTGCAAATTGGTTGGAGGCGATACCCTGAACCGCTCCAACATCACTAATGCAACGTGTTATTAATTCGCCAACGGGGTTCTGCTGAAAAAAAGCTGATTCTTGCTTCAGTAGATGACCAAAGAGCCTCTCGCGGAGCCTCTGCGTGGCTTTTATCCCACTTCTGACCATGAGCATTGTTGCGGAAAAAGAACAAAGACCCTTTAGGGCGAATATAACTATGACTAGGGTGGGGACAAAAGCACTGGTACGCAGAGCCGAGCTTTCTGGCAAGTGTGAAGTTAGCCATGCCTTTGCCGCTGTAAATGCTGGTAGGGCATCAGGAATAGATGTGCCTGCTGGGATATTTGTGGGGGCAAACCCCTCGAACACCCATTTCAAGCTACCTACCAAAAGGGTTTGTAGCAACCCGGCCAGCACTGCAAGTGCAGACCCAGCAATAATCAACCCAAGGTTTGGGCGTAAATGCTCTTTGAAGAATCGCGACAAGGTATTCATGGAGTGGTATGGGTTGAGACAAAGGTCAACAGGTGATTTATAGTTCCAACAAGGCATATTATTGTAAAATGAAACTTGGGCGAGATGGTAATTGAAAATTAGGTTGGTAGCACATATATTTCGGTAGCCATGTTTGCCTACATCAAAAACCATCGGGCAGGAGTTTGGATGTCTAAAGTTGCAAGTCAGTTAGCAGATTGCTGGAAGCCGTTTCCTGCTTCCGAAAAAATATACATTGCAGGGTCAAGGCACGATCTTAGGGTACCTTTTCGACAAGTTAAATTGAGCAACACAAGGGGTAAGGACGGCGAAGTTGTGTCCAATAGCACTGTGACACTTTACGACACTACAGGGCCATATACAGATCATGCAGTTGCCATCAACCTAGAAAGTGGATTGCCTCCATGCAGGCTTCAGTGGGTTTTGGAAAGGGGGGACGTGGAAGAACTTAGCACGCCTTCCAGTCGCTATAGACAATTGCGGGAAGCCGACACTTCTTTGAATACTATTCGTTTTCCTGTAGCTCGCAAACCGCTAAGGGCAAAGCATGGGAGAAATATAACCCAAATGCACTATGCACGCAGAGGAATTATTACTCCTGAAATGGAATTTGTGGCCATACGCGAGAACCTTGGACGACATGGTGGTAGCCATATAACCCCTGATTTTGTGAGGCAGGAAGTGGCGAGTGGGCGTGGTGTGATATGTGCAAATATCAACCACCCAGAGGCGGAGCCGATGATAATTGGTCGCTCTTTTTTGGTAAAAATTAATGCAAATATTGGCAATTCCGCTATCGCTTCATCCATTGAAGAAGAAGTTGAAAAAATGGCATGGTCGGTGAGATGGGGAGCAGATACTGTAATGGATTTAAGCACTGGAGCCAATATTCATGAAACCAGAGAATGGATTTTGAGAAATTCGCCAGTTCCAATAGGCACTGTTCCAATTTACCAAGCACTAGAAAAAGTAGAGGGCAGGGTTGAAGAACTCACTTGGAAGATATTTCGTGATACCCTCATAGAGCAATGCGAACAAGGTGTAGATTACTTTACCATTCATGCGGGTCTCAGACTGGCGCACATTCCGCTGACCGCAAGTAGGATGACTGGGATCGTTAGCCGCGGAGGCTCCATTCTGACAAAGTGGTGTCTAGCACACCATGAGGAAAATTTCCTTTTTTCACACTTTGATGAAATATGTGAATTGTTGACGGCTTATGACGTGGCGATAAGCCTCGGAGATGGTCTGCGACCAGGTTCCATTGCTGATGCCAATGATACAGCTCAATTTGCCGAATTGGAGACATTGGGCGAATTAACCCTGCGAGCTTGGGAGCGCGACTGTCAGGTTTTCATCGAAGGGCCTGGCCATGTACCAATGCACTTGATTCAGAAAAATATGGATAAACAGTTACAAACCTGCCATGGAGCACCTTTTTATACATTGGGGCCATTAACTACAGATGTTGCACCTGGATATGACCACATTACATCTGCCATTGGAGCCGCGATGATAGGGTGGATGGGTACTGCGATGCTTTGCTACGTCACTCCAAAAGAGCACCTTGGGCTACCAAACAAAAAAGATGTAAAAGATGGAGTCATTGCATATAAGATAGCCGCACACGCCGCCGACCTAGCTAAGGGGCATCCAGGCGCAAGGGCTTGGGACGATGCTATGAGTAAGGCGCGTTTTGAATTTCGCTGGAGTGACCAAATAAATTTAGCAATAGATCCAGAAACAGCTATTTCATTTCATACTGAAGCTAACACAGGGCTAATTGGTAGCTTGCCAAGTGCAGATGAAGGCATTAAATCTGCCCATTTCTGCTCTATGTGTGGCCCTCGATTTTGCGCAATGAAAATCAATGAAGAAGTGAGAGAAAATGCTTCATTAGAAACAATTGCTCCGTTGAGTGCGATCAAGGAAGGTTTGAAAGAGAGGGCAGATGAATTTAACAAGAGGGGGGCTGTAATTTATTGTGAACCCGAATAGGCTGTAATAGTTGAAACTAGTTCTTTTGCTATCAAAATAAATCATACTGATATTTTGAGCTAAGGAGATTTTGATGGATTTCAAAATAGTAATTGTTGATTATCCTGCCAAGCAGTTAGTTGGCGTGAAGGTGCTTACCAACATGAAAACAGCTATCGAAGATTGCCCAAAAGCATGGCAAAACTTTATGCCTAGGATGACTGAAGTTTGTAGTAGTCCACAGGAAAGTTTCGGTGTTTCGGTCATGCTCAACGAAAATGATTTTGAGTACTGGGCGGCAGTAGAAATGAATCCACAATTACCCATGCCAGAAGGTTTGGAAATGGTGAGTATTAAATCGGGCACTTATGCTTGTTGCACTGTCCCGACCATTGAAAGACTTGGAGAGGCTTACACATACATCTTTTCAACTTGGCTTCAAGGTCAGTCTGAATATGTAGCAAATTACGAAGCAAATTCCTTTGAACTATACCAAACCAACTGGCAACCATCCTCTCCGTTTGAAATATGTATGGCCGTGAAAAAAAAGTAAACAAAACCATCCAGTTGTATCCCAAATGATAATGAGCCATCAAAAATAACAAGGTGTTTTCAAAACTATGTTGCATGTCTACACTTTCCATTTCGCCAAATACTCTGTATGCCTCCCAAGAGCCGTAAATCCTTTTAACGAAATTAGCAAATGAAACTTCCACTTGTAGCTATTTGTGGTCGCCCAAATGTGGGCAAGTCAACCCTGTTTAATAGGATTACTCGTAGCAGGGCCGCCTTAGTCCATGACTTGCCCGGGATGACTCGGGACAGGGCGTACGGGCGAGTGACTTGCCTAAGTGATTTAGGCCACCCATGTGAGGTATTTGACTTAATTGATACTGGCGGTCTGGATTTTGAAGGTGCCGATGTAATTACTCAGGGCATTACCCGCATTGCTGAAAGTGCTCTGGATGAGGCTCATGTAATAATTTTGATGGTTGATGGCCATGAGGGCTTTACGGTAGGAGATGCCGAGATTGCACAAAAGGTTAAGCGACTTGGCAAACCATTTATACTTGCCGTAAATAAACTTGACGGAATGAAGGGTGGAGTACCTGATGGAGCCTTTTATGAACTTGGCTTTGATGAAATATACTTGGTTAGCTCTGCACATGGAGATGGAGTAACTGAACTATTAGAGTCTGTCAGGAGGGCATTACCTTTTCATCGCTCACCAGAAGAGGCCGAAGATCACAGCAAGGCAGACGAATTGCGTTTTGCCATTATTGGGCGGCCAAACGTTGGCAAGTCTAGTTTAACTAATTTCTTGCTGGGGTTTGAGCGTAGTTTTGTAAGCGATGTTCCAGGAACCACGAGGGACTCAGTCGACACAATTTTCCATAGAGATGGGGTTGTTTATCGTCTGATAGATACTGCTGGGATCAGGCGAAAGGGAAAGACAACTGAGGGTGCCGAGATATTGTCTATTCTAAAGGCAAAACAGGCAATGGCGCGAGCTGATGTAAGCCTACTACTAATTGATGCTACAGAGGGTGTCACACACCAAGATGCAGTTATTGCTGGTTATGCCCAAGAAGCCGGAGCGGCAGTAGTTCTTGCAGTAAACAAGTGGGATGCTGTAGAAAAAGACAGTTTCACTGCTGTACAAATGGAGCTGGACTTCAGAAATAATCTGGGTTTTCTCCAACATGCACCATTGATATTTATTTCAGCACTCACCGGCCAACGGGTGTCCAAGTTGTATAGCCTAATTAATGAAGTTGCAGATTCACATTCGCGTAGGATTTCCACTGGAGAACTAAATCGGTTTTTGCGAGATTCAGTAGCAGTAATGAGTCCACCTGCATCCAATGGAAAACTTCCCAAATTGCTCTTTATGACTCAGGTAGGAATCCGACCACCAAGTTTTGTTATTAAATCTAATTCGAGCAATAGCATTCATTTCAGCTACCTTCGCTATCTAGAAAATCGCCTCAGAAATGAATTCGGTTTTACAGGAACGCCTCTTCGCATTTCTGTGCAAAAGGCTCGGAAGGGCGATGAAATTGCTCAAACAAAAGCTAGAGTAAGAAAAATTTTGGATGTCGGAGATGGCCTAAAACCTAGTCGCAACACCTCCCATAGAAAAACAGGAAAAACCAAAAATTTGCCCAAAAAATAGTGCATGCTCGAAACACTTGCTAACTTGTTGCCACAGCCACAGGTTTATGACTCTTTTGCTACTAACAATATGCAAAAATTAAGTGGAGGTTATGAAATTACTGCAACCGTCAGTTATTATTCTTATACCAAGTTGTACCCATACGGGAGCATCTTGGTATAACGGCAATGCGAAAGCAGTGCCCGCAAGTTTTTGAAAATACGGGCTTTGCTCGTGTTTGCAAAAACTTTTGCGCTTCGCGTTTAATCCCGATTAAACGCAACCTAGTATTGGGAGGTTGTTTGCCTGCATTTATTGCTCTTGGCTCGAATTTAGGAAACCGTTCGGAAAATATCTGTAGGGGTAAGGCTGAATTAGGCAAATTGGGTTTGATAATTCCTTCACCACTGATAATCGAAACCGATGATGAATCAGGCGTTGGGCCCCCCTATCTGAATACGGTGGTTAAATTGGAAACTACAATAGTCAATCCCTGTCTGTTACTTGAGGAATGTCTGCGGATAGAGCTTACTTGTGGGCGTGATCGTAGCCTTCCCCCAAATTCGCCGAGGACGCTAGACCTAGACCTGATTTTAGTTGAGGGTATGCGTGGCAAATGGGAATGGAACTCACCTAGCGATTTATTACAAATTGGCCAAATACTTAGCTTGATACTTCCCCATCCAAGAGCCTTTTACAGAGATTTTGTGGTAAGACCGCTAGAGGCTCTCGAAGGTGGGCGAAGCCTTGATTTAGCTGATTAGCAATACTACTTGGCAATTCTGCCGACAGGAATGATTACAGAAATCTTTTCCTCTGCCAAAAGCCCAGTTGCAGTATGGATGGCATCTAGGTTGACTCCATTGGCTACGGTCGCACCAAGGCCATTAGCTACTACAGCCAGCAACATGGCTTGGGCGGCGGCACCGGATTCCCAAGCTGTGTCAGTTTCCTTTCGCATGGCATCACTGCCTGGGAATCTGGAAGAAACACCAGCAAAGATGAATACTGCTGGACTCTTAGGAATCCAAGGTTGCATACGTTCTATTGAGCCTAATAATGTCTCTGGATTGCCGTCTTTTGTCTTTGTTAGGGTGTGATCTTTAGATGAATATTTATAAACGCCTTCGGGTAGAGATTCACTCTTGGCAACTATTACATATAGCTCCAGTGGGTATCTGGCACTTGCACTTGGGACTGTTCGTCTGCCTGTACCTGCTCGGTTTTCACCTTGGGCACTCCAGAGTAGTTGTGAGAGAGTAGCCAAGTTAAGCGCGGGGCCAGTAAGGTTGCGAATACTCTGACGTTCCCGTAATGCTTTTTCAAGCGTAAAAGAACCCAATGAAGGGGCAGGTAACTTGATGACACTTGAAGTCTCTTGCTTGTCCTGAGCAATATTTACCACCCTGGCAGAGGCATCTTGGGTATTGATATTGGTATCCTGAGCAACTAGTGCAGAAGCAATCAGGGGAAGTGCAAGTAGAAACATCTTAAACTCCTATAAATACATGTCGTAATTATACCAAAATTTGTGTTATTAATCCATTGGAGGCAATTAGAAATATTTTGTTGTACTCTATTATTGAAGGCGAAACTCAACAGGAGGAAAAATGCCAAAACTATTTTCAGCGGCAATGGTTTTTGGGTTAGCACTGTGCATGCCCCTTATCGGCCAAGAAACAACGCCCGAAGAGCAAATCAGGAGGCTCCAATCCCAAGTGGATACACTCAGATGGCAGTTAGACCAAGTCAGAAAGATTGCAGACGACAATCAATTTTTTCTGAGGCTTTCTGACGTTGCCGAAGTTGACAAGGTGATCCTCACGGGCAAGCCAAATCCCAGAGAAAGGGAACGATATGGTATTAGCAATGATAGGCATCCAATAAGAATTTATTGCTATACTTTTGTCCCAAAAAAAATTGACAAAAACAAAAAACATCCGGCTGTAGTGCTAACCCATGGTGGCGTCCACGGAGATTTTGGAACTTATCATGTTCACATGGTACGTGAAATGATGGAGCGCGGATATATAGTAATCGCTCCTGAGTACCGCGGCTCTACAGGCTATGGCAGGGGTATGTACGAAAACATTGACTACGGCGGTCTTGAAAATGACGATGTGGTTACTTGCAGAGATTGGGCGGTTGCAGAACTCCCGATAGATCCCAAAAAAGTTGCCGCTGTAGGATGGAGTCATGGGGGGATGATTTCGCTGATGATCGGGTTTGACCATCCTGAAAAGTTTGCTTGCATTTATGCTGGTGTGCCTGTTTCTGACTTGCTAACACGGCTTGGCTACCATGAACAGAGCTATACGGCGGAGTTCGCGGCTAGGTATCACATTGGGAAACCTCCTGTAGATGCAGTTGACGAGTATCGACGGCGTAGCCCAATTTGGAATGTGCATAAACTCAAAATACCCCTCATGGTAACTAGTAGCACCAATGACCGAGACGTAAATGTAGTGGAGGTGGAACAATTAATCACACACCTAAAGGCCGCAGGCAAAAATTTTGAATCCCATATCGAAAAAGATGCACCTGGTGGTCATAGCTGGGACAGGATAGATACGACCTTTGCGCGGAAGGCTAGGATAAGAATGTATGACTTTCTTAAAAAACATCTTGGCCAGTGAGTATAGAATATAATACTGGAATGTGCAATCGTGGTATTGCACATTCCAGTGGTTAGTGAATAGTGCCAAGTGACTAGAATAATTGTTGATGCTCCTTTCGCCACAGTGAAGATTTTGTGGACGCTGATGAAAAAAAATCTTTTGATCGCAAGTTGGAAATTATTGTTTGGAGAGAATCATGCAGTTCCTACAGATAGGTTGGAGCAGACATTTTTTGGTCAAAACGGTCATGTTTTTCTGTATGCTCTTTTCAAGTCTCGCGCCGAATTCAGCTCCATTGAAAAGGGATGGCTTTGTATTGATTCCGATAGGTGGCAATGCGTATGTCAGATCAGGTGTAGGCATTGCAAATGTAACAAGAACCAACAGATTACTTACTCAAAACGGCATCGAAAATTGGGATAATTCTGAAAATATAATTGACATATTTTTTCGTACCAACAAAGAGGGAACCATTCAACTGGCGTTGGAACTCAGTGCAGAATCTGATGCTGTGATTCGGGTAAGCGTATTCAATAAATCGACCGATGTAATAATTTCAAAAGGCGACAACCAATTTATCAGTATTGGAAAATTTCCTAAAAAACCACCAGGATACATAAAGGTATCGCTGGAAGGCATAAGCAAAAAATCAGGGACATTTCCATCAATAGCCAGTTTAGGTGTTTCAGGAACAGTGGTCAGCGGGGATATTAATTACATAAAAAATGATTTTTCTTTTTATTTCGGGAGGCGTGGCCCATCAGACCACCTAAACTTTGAATTGCCAGCAGACAAAGATATTGAATGGTTTTATAATGAGGTGACAATAGAGGAAGGCCAAGATGTAATTGGGAGCTACTTCATGGCCAATGGATTTGCGCAGGGTTATTTTGGGATACAGGTTAATTCCGAAACAGAACGGCGCATACTCTTTTCTGTTTGGAGTCCTTTTACGACCGACAATCCGAGAGAAATACCTGAAGATAAGCGTGTTCTGTTGCTCAGACGTGGCCTAGATGTAAAAGCAGGCGAATTTGGTGGAGAAGGTTCCGGAGGCCAAAGCTACCTGATATTCCCTTGGAAGGCCGGGATAACCTACCGGTTTTTGAACCGAGTGCGTCCGATAGATGAAACCCACACCATGTATACAGCATATTTTTATGACCCAGAGAAGGATTCATGGAGGTTGGTAGCTTCATTCATTCGCCCACAAACTTCAACTTGGTACAAGGGAGCATATTCCTTTTTGGAAAACTTTGTGCCCAATCAGGGACAATTTGAGCGTCGTGGCCTTTATGGGAATCAATGGATAAGGACAAAAGAAGGAGAATGGATAGAGGTTACAAAGGCTAGGTTTACCGCAGATGCTACAGCTCGCGCTGGTGCGAGGACAGACTACCAGGGAGGGGTATTCGATAATCGCTTTTTTCTAAAAAATTGTGGTTTCTTTAATGAGACCACCCCAATCAACACTATTTTTGAACGCAGGGCTATTGGTATAGCTCCGATGATAGATTTCTCGAAATTGCCATAAATACGGCTTCCGCTGAATATACATCAGTGTCGATATGTCATGCGTGTTGTTTGATCTTGTCTTTGCCACCAAACAACTTGTCGATATAAACAACAATAGGTGCGGCGATGTAGATGGTAGAAAATGGACCAATTATTACGCCTAAGACAATTGGGAAACTGAGGTCATGAAGAGCTGGCCCTCCCAATAAAAAGAGACAGAGAGCAACAGTTAATGTGGAAGCACTTGTTAGGATTGTTCTACTCAATGTTTGATTGATTGAATCGTTAATGAGCTTTCCTACCTTAACCCGCCTGTACTCTGGCTTTTTGATGTTTTCCCTTACTCGGTCAAAGACAACGATGGTGTCAGATGTTGAGTACCCAAGCAGAATCAGGAAACTAGCTACAACGGCAACGGAGTATTCATACCCAAAAAGAGTAAACAGCCCAACGCCAAGTAACATATCGTGGACAAGACCGATAATGGTACTGACAGAGAAACTAAAGGAAAAGCGGAACATGACATAGGCTAGGATCGCTCCCAATGCCCATGCAACAGCTGTAAGGGTTTTCTTTGTCCATTCACCGGCTACAGAAGGAGAAAAACTCTGCGAACTCTGTACACTCAAATTGCCTAGCCTGTAATTTTCTATCAGGAAATCTTTAATTTCCTTTGGTAAATTTTCTAGGTCATTCCAATCGACAACGAAACCCTGCCCCTTTGCCTTTATGTCTGCCAGATTGCTTCCGATGTGTTCAGTATAGGCGAGTAGTTTTTGCGCGTCATCACCCTGCAAATTCAATGGATCTTTCTCGACTAAGAAATCAAGCATGTCTTTTGTTTCTTCTGAGTTAAGGTCAGGACGAGAATCTTTCTGCGAATCTGGGTCGACGTTTCGAAGTGTCACGATGACTTGTTTTTTAATCTCCACAGCATCCTTTTCATCCTGACCTTTTCTGGCTGGCACCTTCACAGAGTAGTCATGGAAAAGTTCTGATCCTTTGTAATTTACTACATTCGCATCGGCAAAGCCGCCTTCAGTCAACTTGGCTCGGATGCTCTCGGCTGTAATATCCCCCTTGTATCTCACAACCATGTCCAGCCCACCGACAAACTGCATTCCCAGTTTTACTCGGCTGTCATGGCCTTTCCATGGTTGAGCCACAAACAAGCACACAAAAATAATCCCCCAAGAAATCGCAAAAGCCCAATTTTTATACTTCATGAAATCAATTTTGGTTTCTGCGAAAAATTTATGTGTTCCAACAGAAATCTCTTTGGTAT
This sequence comes from Holophagaceae bacterium, assembly GCA_009783055.1. Classification (GTDB taxonomy): domain Bacteria; phylum Acidobacteriota; class Holophagae; order Holophagales; family Holophagaceae; genus WRHW01. The sequence continues at coordinate 54,494 of WRHW01000004.1, read as the reverse complement.
TGGGCCTGCGCTCTAATATCCAATCGTAAATCCAGCGACTGATATAGATGCTCGTAAACAACGAGGCTGTGACACCCACTGTTAAGGCTACCGCAAAACCTTTCACGGGCCCAGTACCAAAAATGAATAACAACAATGAAGCAAATAACTGTGTTACGTGACTGTCCACAATTGTCCAAAAAACCCTGTCGAATCCAGCCTGTATTGCTCCGGCCACACTCTTGCCTAGTGAAAGCTCCTCTTTGATGCGCTCGAAAATCAAAATATTGGCATCAATGGCCATACCTAATGTTAATGCAAAACCAGCAATGCCAGGGAGAGTGATAACCGCATTAAAGCTACCCATCAGCCCCATCATTATTATTAGGTTTACGGTCAATGCAACGATAGCATTGATGCCAGACCAGTGATAGAAGAAGAGCATAAAAGCTACGATTGTGGCAAAGCCAAACAAACTTGCCCTTACACCTGCGCGTATAGAGTCTGCACCTAAGGAGGCTCCCATTGAGCGCTCCTCCAGGTATTTCATCGAAGCTCGCATCGAACCTGACTTGAGCTTTAAGGCAAAATCTTCAGCATCTTCTTTGGAGAAAGAGCCTGTAATTCTAACGCTTCCTCCTATGATCGGATTCGAACAACCAAGGGCAGAAACCAATTTTTTGTCTAGTAAGATGGCGATCTGACGATTTTCAGAAGAGGCTATCTTTGTTAGCTGGTGAAAATCATCAGCTCCTTTGCTGTTGAGAGAAAAATGAATTTCATGGCTTTCTGACAGGGGGTCTAAACCCGGCATTGCCCTTGTGATATCAGCACCATCTACAAAGGACTTAAGCTCCACTAAGTGCCATGCCTTGATAACTTCCGGTTTTTGTTGACCTTTTGTCGATTTGACAGGAGTCTGACCGCTTCTCCTCAAGTCTCTATCTGATTCAAGCTCAGGAATCAGTTCGGTCCCTTCAGGTAGTTGGCCGTTGAAATGTGCTAGTGCTTCCTCAATTGTAGGCCACCCCACCCGGCTATTTTGTGTTGCTATTAGACGTTGCTCAAGTTTTCCAGGAGTCTGTAGCAAGGCTTTGATCCTATCAATTTCAGACTCTGCCAAACCTGGCAGTTCGACAATTATCCGGTTGCCCTCCTCACCCGCTTGCTTTATTTCTGGTTCGGCTACTCCCGTTGCGTTTACTCGGTTTTCTATGATTTGCAGTGCTCGCTTATTTGCATCGTTTTTTAGCTCTGTCTGATAAGAAGCCCTCTGTACCAATACTACGCCAGTGTCATCAAAGGATGTCTGGTAGCCATAAAATTCCTTGAGCAATCCTTCGATGCCAGGTCTGTGTTCGGAAGAAAATGTAACTACAATCCTATCTTCCTCTAGCCTTGCCGACGCTGGTATGCTCTTTTCTCTAAAACGATCATATAACTTGTCTCGTGTATCAGTAAGGTCATTGACAAGAGCCTCATGCCCCTGTACTTCCATAGTAAATTCCACGCCACCAGCTAAATCAAGCCCCAAACGGATTTTGTTTACCGGCAGAAAAAAGTAGGAACAGCCAATACAAGTAATGATTGTCAGTGCTAATCGCCAAATGGTACGCTTGCTCACAAACTTGCTCCAAAAAAAAGAAAAAATTCAGGCTTCCTAAAACTCTAGGCTAACTAATTACACTTTGATTTTTTGCTCTTGAGTCCTCTAATTCTGTTGCCATAGCGGCTACCGCATTTTTTCGAGCCTTAACAACATTATTGCCTAGCTTTAGATAAAGCAAATTATCAACCACCCGGTCGACTGTTGCGTAAAGCCCGGAGGTAAGCAAGACTTCGTCCCCAGATTTTAATTTTGATAGCTTATCCTCCAAAGCTCTTCTAGCTTTATTTTGCGGTCTGATAAGCAAAAAATAAAAAAGAGCAATCATGCCACCTATTAGGACGAAATTCATCATAACCGGGCTTGGGCCTACTTGTGCTTCATTCAGAAGTAGTGCTAGGGTAACAAACATTTACAAATCCTCCATTTGCCAGCGTTGACGGGTTTCTTTAGCGAATTTCGGCAACGATTCGTTTAACAAAGCCTCGCGTGCGGTGCGGGCTAGCCCTACAGTGTAACTCAAATTATGGATCGTGTTTAGCGTTAATCCTAAAATTTCGCCAGCTCTGAATAGATGATTTAGGTAGGCTCTGGAAAAAGTGCGACAGGTATAGCAACAACAATCAGGGTCTATTGGCTCTTCAGATGAGCGATGGCGGGCATTTTTTATGTTAATCCTACCCAAATGCGTCAGCAATCGGCCATGACGAGCTTCTCTGGTAGGGGAAACACAGTCAAATAGGTCAACCCCTTGTTCGATTCCCAACAATATATCTTCTGGCGTGCCAACTCCCATTAGATAGCGGGGGCGGTCTGCAGGCAATTCTTTTACAAGCTCGGCAAGAATGGCATTCATTTTTTCTTTAGGCTCGCCTACACTAAGGCCACCAATGGCAAAGCCCTGAAAAGGGGATTTTGCGTCTATATCTAATATTTCATCGAGATGCCTCAGCCGCAAATCTAGAAAAGTCCCACCCTGATTAATTGCAAATAGCCCTTGATGCCCATCTAACTGATAATTTCTACAGCGTTTAAGCCAATCGGTAGTTCTAGACACGCTTTTTTCAAGCAATGAGCGTTCTGTCTGCCCGGAGGGACATTCATCCAAGGCCATTACTATGTCTGAGCCTAAATTTTTTTGTATCTCCATGCTACGTTCCGGACTCAGAAAGCATTCCGAGCCATCAATGTGGTTGCGGAAAGATATCCCCTCATCTGAAATCTTTCTCAGAGACGCTAGGCTGAAAACTTGAAAACCACCTGAATCTGTAAGAATAGGGCCATCCCAAGCCATAAATCGGTGAAGTCCCCCTAGCGACTTAATTATTGCATCGCCAGGCCGCAAGCTCAGGTGGTAGGTATTCCCCAAAATTACCTGTGGTTTGATTTCAGATAGTTGTTGCGGACTGACACCTTTGACGGTTCCCAAAGTTCCCACAGGCATAAAGGCCGGGGTTATTACCTCGCCGTGTTGAGTCATAAACCGGCCAGCCCTAGCCGAAAGCGAACTCGTTACAAAATTGTTATCTTGGCAAAACTTAAATATTTGCATTGCAAACCTTCTTGATGGTTTATCCAAAAGCTATTGTAATATAACGACGTTTGATATACATGACTGTTCTTGAAGCAAGTCATTTACAAAAATATTTTGACTTGACATTTCAAAGCTCTGAAATCATATTAAAATATCTTTTTGGGTTATTCCCAAGTCTCTTTGCTATGCCACAAATTGAACCCAGTACGCCTTAAGTAGGTGTGCTTGGTAATTTTTTTCGGGAGTCCACATGAGTACAAAAGACCCCAAGTCCTCGCAAACACCTACGTCTAAGGCACCTCCTGAGACGCTCGAGGATGCTATTTACAAGCCAACATTGTCGGGGAATAACAGCGCCATGAAAGGTACAAATCCCTTGATAGCTGTTCCACTGACGATTGTTACCTATACATGTGTTGCGCTACTCATCTTCTTCGTTGCTACGAGGACAGAGATGGGGAGAAAGGTGATAGAGGAGACAAAGAAATTTATCCTGGAGGAAGAACAGGAAGAAAAAATTGAGGACCATGAACCTCCTCCCCCGCCTCCGCCAGCCCAGGCCGCCGCCCCCCCGCTAAAGGTTGAGGTAAAGGAACAGCCCCCGCCGCCACCCCTCACAAATCAGGAACAGGTGCCCGAAGACGCTCCGCCTGAAATGCCAAAAAAAGATCTTATTGCCGCATATGCAGTACCAGAGAGCCAAACTAGTCGAGTAGGCGAAGTAGGTACTGCACCGCCAGGTACCTTAACCGGCCCAGGTGATACCGGCCATCAAACCACTTCTGCAACTACAGTGCACGAGTTTTCATTTAACCAGCTTGCCGTTACATTCCAGCCCGGCCAGCCGCCCTATCCACCGCTTGCCAGAGCGGCAAAAGCTAAGGGTGCTGTAACAGTGGAGTTGGTGATTGGAACAGATGGTGTGCCAGTATCGGCAAAGGCTATTAGTGGCCACAATCTTCTCTTGGAACATTCTGCCAACTGGGCGATGAAGTGGAGATTTAAGCCTGCCCTCATGGACGGCCACCCCGTTCAGGCAAGATTTCGTATCACGATGAACTGGGCCCTACGTTAAAGAACCGTAGACTTTTGTTCTCTCCAGTTTTTCATTTTTTCTTGGTATCTTCTTTCAACACCTAAATGTGTATTTTTGCCCCTATTCACCCTAATTAACTAGAGGAATCATATGACCTTTCTTGCTTCAACCTTCAACTTTGCACTTTTGTCAAGTGGCAGTGCTTTTGGCCCAAAAGAAATTTGGGAAGCGGCAACTCCTTTCAATAAAGGCATTATTTTAATATTGCTGTTTCTGTTAGCCCTTGAGGTTTACATCATTATTGAACGCGGCTTTATGTATTGGCAGAGCGGTACTGCCTCCAAAAAGTTCTTGAAACTCTTTATGGATACATTGAGACGAGGTGACTTTGAGGCCGCCAAACGTGCCGCAACCACTCACAACAAAAGCCACGTTGCACTAGTCCTAAAACATGGTTTGGATATTTATCAGTACGAAAGCCAGATCAAAGCCAGCAAGGCAGACCATAATGTCGTTCAGGCTGTTGAACGGGCAATTATTCGTGGCACTTCCGAAGTTACAGAACTTCTCAAGAAGGGTATGAGTTCGATGGGAACCATTGCCGCCGCTTCCCCCTTCATTGGTCTTCTCGGTACTGTGTGGGGCATCATCGCAGTGTTTTCTGCTCTTAAAGAACATGGGGCGGGCGACATTAACGCATTAGCAGGCTCCATCGGTGAGGCACTTGGTGCCACCGCACTTGGTTTGATTGTGGCCATTCCGGCTGTGTGGTTTTACAATATCCTCACCAACAAGCAGGACAAGACTATTTCGAATATCAACAACGCGGCATCCCAGATGATTGACGAGTTCATTCGAAGGGGTAGTCAAAACTAGACCTGCGTGAAATGAGTTCTTCTTTTAGACGGCCTCTTTCACATCACTGCTATTAACAAATAAAGGAGGAATGCCTATGGGTATGGATGTAGGCTCCAAGGGTGGGGTAAAGGCTGACATTAACGTCACGCCCCTAGTTGACATTGTTCTTGTTTTGCTGATTATTTTCATCGTTATCACACCTGCAGTCAACGACGCGGTGGCATTGCCCCCGTCCAAGCAATCAATCAAACAAGATATGGACCCATCTGCAAAATACCTGAGTTTGATTCTCACTCGGTCTCAGCAAAGGGATCCTGACACACAGTTGTATACAATGGGTTTTGTCTTGGTGGATGATAGAGATGCCAAAGACGCACGTGGAAATCCTTTGACCTTCCGTTTTGATAATCTTGAAGAGCGTGACAAATTGCTGGGATACGTCAAAAAGAATATCGACTTACTCTCCGACAAGCGGATTTTTATCAAAGCAGATTCTGAGTTGCCCTACGGATATGTCAACGAGCTTTTTCAGATATGTCGCGAGGCAGGAGCTGACGAGGCAAATGTCGTGACTGCCGAAGATAAAAGCGGAAAGGATAAAACATGAGCGCAAAAACTGATATTAACGTTACGCCACTCATCGACATCGTTTTGGTGCTTTTGATTATTTTTATCATTATGGTGCCGGGTATGCAAAAGTCCCTTCCGACAGTGGTTCCCCAAGTGACACCAGATAAGAAACCAGTAATTGATAAAGATAATCCCCCACTTGTTTTGGATATTAACCAAGATAATTCGCTTGCAATTAACCAGTCTCCATTAGAATTTTCTGAAATTCCTGATATTCTGACACCCTTGGTATTACTGCAACCCGCTGGTGTGAACATGAGAAAAATTTTTCTCAACGTAGATCGCGATGTTCCTTACAAGTGGGTTGTTCAAGTGATGGATCAGCTCCGTGTGACATCAGATAGGGTTAAGCGGGAGACACTTGCCTTAGGTATTTTTTCTGATGGCTATGACGGTGGAGAAACAAAAATTATCGTAAAGCAAAAGAGGCGACCTGGGGAATAATTGCTAGCTTTTTTCAAACTGAGCCGCTATTTAGCGGCTTTTTTTATGTTGATTAGCAGTTGAGAAAGATTTTCACCGCTAGAAATGATTGGAATTTTTAGCCGAGATTGCATTTCAGCGATTGTCATATCATCAAGGAATTGCCATACGGGTGCCGCCGAACTACTGTTGGTGTATTGCTCAGTATCTATACGGACAGACGAACTAGGAACAACCACAGCATCAAATTTGGAGCTACTTGAGTTCAGTAAATGACAAGTTGCTACATCCAACAAGTCTTTACCGCAAAGCAAGCCCGCCACCGATACAGACTTGCCAAAAATGGTGTTATCAACCTCTGCAACTTGTAAGTCCGAATTAGCGCGGATGTTCAATGATTCGATGGTTTGCGACAGGTAGGGGGCAAAGCTGGAACCAGTCAATAACAGTAGCCGGAGTCCATTAAAATCCATGGCTCTATCTGATTTAATAAATCGCTTACTATGATCCTGAAAACGGCGAACTAAACCAATGCCGTTTTCAATTTGGTTCCAGTTGGAGGGATAGAACCTTCGGCTGGGTAGCCCCTGACTGGACTTTGTAAACCATTCATCTGCCAAAAGTAGCCAAGGTTCACCAAACCAATTCTTAGCGTACTTTCTAGCCTCCCTCTTCCACCGATTGAGCCAGTTGATGGCAAAACGAGTATCAATCCCTTCCAAATGAGGCAAATTTTGACGATGTTCGGTGATGCCAACAGGAATACAGGAAAGCGAAAGAATCCCCCCTTTACTACTAGTTTTTTGATATGCCCTTCGCTCCCAAAGGTCTGATAATGTGCGCACCCAGATACTCCCATCGTTGTAGTTAGGCACAATTACAACTTGGGTATGTATTTCGATACCTCCACTGATAAGGCGGTCGATTTTTTCTAGGATAGTGCCTTGGCTTGGATTGCCAACCATCTTTGCCCGTGCTTCCGGAACCGTTGCATGGACAGAAACATGAATAGGGCTTAGTTTTTCCCTGATTATTCGGTCTAATTCAGCATTATCCGAGTTGGAAAGGGTAGTGAAATGACCATATAAGAATGATAGACGAATGTCTTCGTCCTTTAAGTATAGGCTTTTTCTAAAACCATGCGGCATCTGCTGTACAAAGCAAAAAACACAGTTTTGTCGGCAAGTTTTTATTTTTTCTGGGGCTAATTCCAGCCCTAACGCACCTCCTCCATTTTCGAGTTTGATTTGTTCTAAGGCTCCGTTTTTTTTTCTTACCAAAACGTCTGTGAAATCCCGCTGGCTTACTAGGAATTGATAATTCAGGTGATCAATTACAACTTCTCCATTAATTTCTATCAATTTGTCGCCGACAACAATACCCCCTCCTTCTGAAAGGCTGTCTTTGGCTACGCCGATTATTTCAATTCCTATAGAGTTTGGCATTTTTTGTTCAATAAGGGTAATTGCAAAGCCCGTTGTTACGTCTGTGCCTCCATTGGGCCGTCCACGTCAAAGCCGTGTACGGCTTTATTATGGCACAGCCTAGTCAACTCCGTTGGACTTCAAAACTGAAAAAAAATCCAGTTTTGAAATTAACTCAATAATATAGCGGTTCTCATTTACCTCACCCACAAATGGGAATCTTGCTAAAGAAATTTTATTCGACTGAGATGATCACGCTGGTTTTTCCTTTGTCTCCTATATATTTGAACAACACTGTGCCTTTTGTAGCGTTGGTTGCCAGTTTTGTTAATTCAGAGATGTCAGATATTCCATTTTGAGCCATTTGTTCCCGCGCCTCCTTTGGTAGATTTTTTTCAATGAAAGTGATGAAATTTAAGGGTATTCTGCTCACAAAACTGTCCTCTTCAGTTTTGACCTTGATAACTATAATGCGAGCCACATTTGAAGACCTATCGCCTGGTTTTCTCCCTAATCCCAGCTTCCAAAGCCCAAGATTGCATTGATCGCTAAACCTTGCATGCTCAGTGCCCTGTTCCAGCACTTGCCGGCCTGCACCATTTTGATTTTCTGCCAATGCAAGGGCGGCAAAGATGCGAATGTCTTCATTTGGGTCTTTTAGTGCTTCTACCAAACCAATAACTGCTTTGGGGTTTTTGTTGTATAGTGTTTTCCAGCAATAGATTCTATCCTCTTTGGCTTGTTGCGAATAGGTGCGCTGGTCGGAGTGGTTACTGAGAAAAACTGAAAAAGCACTGGCCGCCTCGTCCCATTTTTCGTCAGCGAAAAGGGATTTTGCACACCAAAACCTTGCCTCGTATAGCTTTGAACTATTAGGAAAATCCTTAATAAAAGTACTGTATACACCCGCCGCATCTGAATACTTGCCCTGTAATCGTAGTCTACGTGCGGTGGATAGCAATGTAGATTCTCTGGTCTGCTGATTTGCTTGTTGCTTGGTTTTCATTAGTGCTTTTTTGGTCAAAAACCATGCATCAGAGTATGATTTCACCTCTGCAGAGTGTAGCGAAAACGCAGTTCCACATGCTAACAAGAGATAGATAGATACAAGGGTGACGGGCCTCATGACTCAATCTCCTTTAATCTATAGCTGAGTTTGGTAGTTTTTACTTCCAGATCCATTCGCTGGGCAAGGTCTAATAATTCGATACTGCGTTCAAGAGTGATGCAACTATCGTTAGCAGAAACTTCCGTTAGCCAGTTTTGCAAGTTTCTTCCTGCTTCCAATACTTCGGGGTCATCTAAACTATCAAATGACAACGAGCGTCCTATTGCATAAAGTTTTCTTGCCTGCTCAACTTCAAAACTTCGATCCTCATGGGATGGGTCACAATACTTTGCTGGAATTTTGACTTGTCTCAATAAATCCAAAGAATCACCAAAGAAATCTGACCAGAGTTTTGCTTGGAGACGCTTTTGAATTGAAACCTCTACCACACCCCCCCTAGCCTGCATACGACGATTTTCTTTTACATGATTAACAGCAAATGTGGCAGGTAAAATAGCAACTGCAATGGCCGCTACAGCCAAAAGCCACCCAGAAATGAATCGCTTAAACCCTTTTGCGTTCACCAAAGCAGTTGTCAAGTCATCAGCATGTGCCTGGATGGCTAAGTGGATTTCCAACAACTCAGCATACTCTGCCTGTAAAACAGGGTCATTTGGCCAATTTTGGGGACTTTCTAATAGATCGAATGCAATGGAATCATCCAATTCATGGTGCTGGACAGTATCCCCAGAAGCCATGAAGCTACTAGACTGGCTACCGTCGGTTTCTATGTGGTTATGTTTGGGGTTCATGGCTATACCCTAACGATTTGCGAAGTTTAACAAGGCTTTGAAAAAGTGTAGCTTTTACAGTCCCTTCTGCGCATCCAAAATCCTCAGCAATATTTCTGATGGGGCGCTCATTTATGTAATAGGCCACCACCATAGCACGTTGCCGATGTGTCAACTCCTCCAGGCTTGCACGAAGGGAGTCGAGCTTGCGATGCTGGTCTATTTGATCCCAAGGTGAGACCTGAATGGGATCTGGTAAGTCAAAGGTCTCAGGGGTTTGTAACTCCCTACCTCTTTTACGCAAGTGGTCAGTCGCTGTATTAGCCGCCAATGTAAAAAGCCATGCCGCAACTGGACGTCCTGATTCAAAGCGGTGGCAATTTTGGAGGCACTTCAAAAATACTTCCTGAGTAAGTTCTTGCACTACGCCGATCTCACCTCTCAGCTTTTTGTGTAAAAAAGAAAAAACCGGGCGTTCAAAACGAGTCATCAGGTGGGCAAGAGCCTCCTCTTTGCCCTCTTTTAGTTGTTCCATCCAAAATTCAGGGCTTGCGCTGGAAAGTGGCTCAAATCGTTCTGAGTTCATTTAGATTTAGGAGGAGCCGAAAAAGCCCCATCTATCGGAATACGAACAATTTCCTGTAAATTTATCAGACTCAGAGCATTGCCTAGCTGATCTTGCTGAAATTGGCATCTAATGCCCAACCGATTATTTTCCTGAATTGTATCTGGTTGCCTTGCGCCATTACCTGAGAGAGAGGAAGCCAAAGCAATAAGCCGTTGCATCCAGGGCTTTAGTTTTGAAATTGACTCTCCTGTGCCTGTAACCACTAAATCTAGGTCAATTAATTTTTCATCCTTTTTCGAAGGAGAGACTGCCCATGCAAGTCCATGTATTCCCTCCAGTGCAAAATCAGAAAAACCTGAAAAGGTGTCCCGTGGTATTAGCTCTGGTTGCACAAACCCCTGCAACACCCCTGCAGGTGCTACCCACTCGAATGCTTGTGAAATTGAACTGCCTTCTCCAAGGTTTCGCCTTCTGGCAAGCTCTTGAAGGCCAGAAAGGTCTCCTATCCACAATCTGCCATCACTGTCCGAAAAAATGCGAGCCTGAACGCGGTTGAAATCTAATACAACAAATAATGGATATTCGCGATTTCCTATCTTCAAACTTCCTTCCGGTGGAAATGATTCCACTACTACTCGCTGAATCGCCTTTGGGTCTCTAAAGCCTGCTATTTGTATCAGTGCCATATCACGCAACGAATCAGCCGACTGGTTGGTGCTATTAATGTCTGGAATTTTTATCACATAAGCTGAAACCCTACCAGTTTCAGAAGAAGGATCAATTTGCGCTCTATCTAAAAATAGCTCTAGTGCTTGGTCGAAAAGAGGATGGTTTGCAATCAATTTGCGTAGGTCTGGCCTTTCCAAAATCCATCCCAGATGGCACGAAACGCCAACGGCAGTTTTCTCTGGTGCAGAAACCACCCAGTCCTGAGCTTTGGGTTGCATGTCCCTGCAACTAACTATTGCAACGGAAAGTAGAAGCACTATCCAAATGGTTCGCATGAGTCCACCTTTAGTACTAGGATACGTCAAATCGGACTATTAGTTTATTGTAGCTAAATATTTTGTCATTTCCTAAACCCTCAGGGTGCTGAAATTGACTCATACCGAGTAGCGAACAAAAGATCGCACTCGGTATGATGCTTTGCTCACTCCAGTTGCTCCTTTACTTCCAACATGAATACTATTGTATCCGTCTAGGTACCTGATAATTTTTGCTGTCGCCTGCTAGGCTTTGGACTTCAATTTCTATAGCATTTTCTTTAATTTTGATAGTTTCGATTTCCTGATTGGAACCAATCAATAAGGCATAGTCACCTTTGTCTGGATTTGGTGCACCCCAAGAATGACGATGGTTATGGCCAGATATGACTAAATCGACCTTGCCGCTTATAAAGAGTGGTGCCCAGATTTCACGCAATTTGGCCACTGTATAGCCTTGGCTTGTTCTCCCCTCTGCTTCTTTGAAGTCAATATAGGCCGGAATGTGAGTGAAAACTATGCGATAGCGCGCTGACATCGCCGCTCTGCTTTGCAGTTCCTGTGCTATCCATGCGGCCTGCTCTGCACGATAATCATCGAAGGCATTTAATCCTGCATATACAGGATGGTCATCTGGTTTGTCCTCGCCGGAGGCCAATATCATGAAATACACTCCGCCATGGACAAAGCTGTAATACTGGCGACCAGATGTGTGGGGGTATAGATCGAACAACTTGCGCGCAAAGGCCCCACGGGTTTCATGGTTTCCTGTAACTAACAAAAATGGCTTTTCCTTTGCGAATCTCTGGACAGAAATATCTAAATGACCTGAATATATTTGTGATTCTTCTATTGGGTCGTTGTCTATGTCTCCGTTCAGTACTACAAACTCTGCAGTCTCAACATTCACTTTGTCCAGCAATGACGTATATTTTTCGGCCTGACTATGAATATCCTGCGTGACAACAAATGAAAATTCTGAAGGTATTGGATTCAAGGTGGAAAAGGAGTAGGTCGGACTAGTATCTGTTTTCCCTAGGGTTGTATTATATGCGCCGAATTTGACTATATCTGTACTGACCAAGCGGTACTGATATTTTTGCCCTGGCTTTAGCCCTGTGATCCTCACAGCGTGATTGGTAGTATTTGCATTGACCAGTCCATGGCGCACGGATTGAGCCATCTGGAACGATTCGCCCGAGCCATACTCCACCCGGCCAACGCAGGGACTGTTGGTAGTCCAAAGCACGGTGACTCCATCAACAGAAAGCTCCTGCAGGTAAGGACCGTGGGTAACAACTAGCTGTGACTCCTGGGCCACGATGGATAATGGAAACAGGAGAAGAGCGAGTATTATCGGCTTTATTGTAAATTTCATCGTATCTCCTTGACACTCTTTAGGATAGTATACTACATTTGTTCCCATCTTTGGGTAGAATCATAGCCCATGTCGAATAATATTGCTATGTTTACTCGTCAATTTTTCTCATTATTTCATCAGTCTTTTCCAGAGCTGTAATTATTTTCTGGTAGTGTTCTATATCCTCAAAGGCAAGCCTGCGCCCTTTGCGGTCTTTTAGCCATTTCTGGGCTGGTCGGTAGCCACCAATGTAGAACTCCCAAACTGTCAATGGTACTTTGTCGAAGTACTGGGTGTTGTTTATCCAGACTTTGCCAGTAGAACTGTCTATTGATGCTTCCCAACGCAGTCTGTCAACCATGTTATCGCCAGACATGGGGAATGGATAGTCGCGAATGATTTTTTGAAGTTCTGGATGATCCATTAAATGCAACAGGCGCAGTTCAGAACCAAATTTTGCCAAGTGGTGGAACTGGGTTGCAGAAGTGGGATATGGCACGCGGGGGAAGTCAATTTTAAGAAACTCTTTGTATTTATTGCGGTAGCTTGGGGAGTGCAACACTGCGTAGACGTAGTCCAGTATGTCTATTGGGGCAAATTTGTTTTTGTTGCTACTCTTTTCGGGTTCAAATCCGAGTTTGATGATTTGAGCTATTTTGTTGACTATCTCTATGTTTAGGTTAGGTATGCGGAATCCAACATTATGGTCAGAATACAGAAATAACGGGCATGATACTGGTGCGCCTTTGTTGCTATAGTGGATTCTTCTATCGTTTATTTCTTTGATTATTTGAACATGCGACCAAGTATTCGTAGTCGTTTGCCTTGAAATCACTAACCCAATATTTGAGCCAAGGATAAAGTTTTTCATTACAGAGTACCTATGCCTCACGACTTTTTTCAGGTCATAGTTGATATTGCGAATGTCAAATGGCCGGTATGCGTATTGGTGATTGTTTTTGTCAAAAGGATCAAAGTTTACTAAATTAGAATCATCATGCGTAGTAACTCCACTTGAATTGACAGGGAACAATTCATCAATCTTGAATCCCGCTTCATATTCATCTTTCAGTTCAAAATCTTTTGGCACAAAAAAGTACCTGTCATCCTTTAAGGCAAGTTCAGACCAAGGTACTTTATCAAGGGATGTGTTGCTCAAAAAACTGTATTTTTCGTCACGCTTGCCGAACAAGTCATAGTGAAAGACGCGGGCAGAATGGGCTTTCTTGTTGGTTTTTGTGTTGGTCTTAACAAAAATGTTAATCGAAACACCCTGCTGTATGTCAAATACGTTTTCGTCTTTACTACCATCAGGGGAGGTTTCTTTTCTCTTTGCGTTGCCATGCAGGTCAAGGATATAGATTTTATCGAATACTTCGAGCAGGCTCTTCCGCATCTGGCGGTGGATCAGCCCATCAATAAAGCTATTGTTGGAGATGTAAGCCAATATTCCTTCGCCGTTCTTTTCTATGTAATATTGCCCCAAACGTATAAATTTGATGAAATCGTCAGAAAGGGGCTGGATGTTCTTTTCGTTTAGTCCTTTTTTGTAATCCTGTAATTGGTTATTTATCCATTCCCCTTTGTTGCTAGTACTAATTGAATACGGCGGGTTACCCATGATGACCATCACTGGGCAGTTCTTTTTTACACTGTTGGCTTCCCTGGCTTCGTTGGCAAGGAATTGAGCAAAGAGGGTTCCTGTGTCTGGGTGGTGTTCTTCCAAGGAATTTGTCAGAAATATCCGCAGGCGTTGATTCCCCTTATGTATGTATCCTGTTTCTGCCAAAAGCCTATCCAATTTAAGGTGTGCCATAGCGTATGGTGCCATGAGTATTTCGAAGGCATTTAGTCGCGGAATGAGGTTCTGCTCTACATATGATTGCCATGCACCAGCCTGGTCTTTGTACTGTTCATTAATTTGCCTTACTGTTTCGGCCAAGAATGTCCCAGTTCCCGTGGCGGGGTCTAGTATTTGGACTTTGTGGACTTCAAGTTGTGTGTTTTTGTCAGGTTTGATTCTGATTTTTGAGCTGTCGGCAAGCCCTTTTGGTAATTTGAATTCAGTTTTAAGTATTTCATCCACTGCTGAAACGATGAACTTGACCACGGGCTTTGGGGTGTACCAAACCCCTCGACTCTTTCTAAGCATTGGGTCATAGGCTGTCAAGAAGTCTTCATAGAAATGGATTAGGGGGTCGGTATGTTTTGATGTTTGTCCAATGCCTTCTAACACTGCACTAATGTCTGTTGCCCTGAATGCTTGTGCGAGGTCGTCAACAATCCAGCTTATACTCCTGTCAAGGTCGAAACCTGCGATTGTCTGAAAAAGATTCCTCAAAAAGGGGTTTGTTTTGGGTATGAGTTCGGCGGCACTCTTTCGGCTGAATGCGTCTATTGATGTGTCATGGATACGGGCGGCAAACAGGCCATAGGCAATAGTCTGGGCGTATAGGTCTGCAAATTCCTTGGCTGAAATGTCGTGAATTAGATAGCTTTTGAAAGCTGTCATCTGTCCTGTTAGGGTACTGTCACCATTCAGTTTTGTAAGAGATTCCTCGAAGACATTGGCCATCAAGCGGGCTTTGTTGGCCATGATGTTAGCGAGGCTGGCCGGTGATTTGATTGTCTGCGGGCTCGATTCGGCAAATGCTTCGATGAGGCTTTGAAACTTGTCGAAGGCATTCCTGATGGGGGCAATCCTTCCGTTATTAATTTCTCCAACTCGGACAGATTCAACGACACTGCCCTGTTTGCAGAATATGAAGTCTAGGTAGTCGGTGAAAATTATGCTGTCTAGGGCGTTCTTGTAGCGGTCAAACTGCTCTTTGTTTTTGTTTTGCCCATTAAGGTCTGGGTCGCCTATGTCTTTTGCCTCAATATACGCTATGGGGATATTGTCTTTGAGACGAAGTAATACATAATCTGGGGCTCCACACTCTGTTCGCCCCTGTTCGTTGGATGGGTTCACTTGTGGTAGCAATTCTTTGAGCAACTGCGCCAGTGCAGGGCGGTAGGAGTGCTCGGTTGGCTTTGGGGATGCATACTGGCGATTTAGCTCGGCTATGTAAGCCGTAATTTCAATCGCGTGGTTTCTGGTTGAGGTCATGCTCATCTCGGTGGGTAAAAAAATGTGATGACTAAAAGCAAGACTAGGTTGCCCTTAATTAAGTTTACGCTATCACGCTAGGGACTTCGATAATATTGCAATTAGCTTTTTATAGTTTGACAACAAGTAATTTCAATACCAGATGAGGTTCTTGAAAAGACTCAGATGAAACAAAGGTTTTTGAAATCACTTCTAGCTGAAAGGCGATTTAATTTTTGCTATACCTAGTGATGCAGAACGAAGAGCCATGTGATAAAGTTTTTTATGGATTGTTGGGGCAGTGTTTCAAATAAACTATTGAGAGGGAGTGACTAACCATGCTGAGTGTTGAGTTAGCAAAAGAATTAAGCAATCAAGTAAATGCTGAGTATTATTCGGCATACCTATATCTTGGCATGTCTGCTTTCGCCACCAGATTGGGTCTGAAAGGAACAGCCCATTGGCTTTTCGTGCAGGCACAGGAAGAATTGGCCCATGGTACTCATATATATGAGTACATTATTGAGCGCGGGTCTAGTCCATCATTTACAGATATTGCGCAACCTCCTAAGACCTTCGATGGCGTTTATGGGCTTTTTGAGATGGTTCTTGACCATGAGCAAAAAATCACAAAAAGCATTAATGCCATAGCTACACAAGCTTTGCAGGAATCCGACCATGCATGCTATCAGTTTGTAATGTGGTTTGCAAATGAGCAGGTTGAAGAAGAGGCCAATGTTAATGACATTTTAGATAAACTAAGGCTGATTCGCGAAAATAGAGGAGATCTCTTAACTTTTGATAATGAGCTTGCCACAAGAGTTTTTGTCAATCCTTTCCCGGCGAATGGTTAAGGACAGATAAAAAATGGCGCATTAATGGATTTTTTGGACGTAATGGTGAGCCATTTTCAAAATCCCCACAGAGTTCTTAAATCACTCAAAATTTAGGAGTTGCCAGTGAACAATCCATCATTTGGCAGGGTTTTTTCTATCTGAGTTAGTGCGTTAGCCTCTAAGTTGCTTTCTCCGAAATCTGCTAACTTTGGTAGATCTTGTAAATCCCTAAGCCCAAAACGCAACAAAAATCCTGTTGTGGTTGCATACATCATCGGCCTACCAACAACATGTTTGCGTCCAACTGGCATTATTAGTTCTCTATCGAGAAGACTCTTTATTTGATGAGATGTGGAGGTAACACCTCTAAATTCATTTATTTCAGGTATCGTTATTGGCTGTCTGTAGGCTATGAGTGCCAAAATATCCCTTTGGGCAGATGTCAGGCGACCTTTGCGGAGGGTTGTCACCAATTTTGATACCAAGTCAGTGTATTCGATTGCTATGGATAGTCGCCATCCTCCTCCGACTTCCAACAGTCGAACACCTTTTGGTGGTTGGTATCGTTCCTGTAGAGCTTCGATCCCTTGACGAATAACTCCTTCACCCAGACCCGTCAATTCACGCAATCGATCCATCGTGAGGATTTCGCCTGTAGCAGAGAAAAGAGCCTCTAGGGCACCAAGGAGATTTCCGCCATCTTGCCACTTCGGTTCCTGATAAAAAATTGTTTCTGTCATTGATACTCGCCCAAACGCTGGCCAACCTCTACATAGCCTTCTGTTCTCAAAGGGTTCCATTTGTCGGCCATTGTCCCACCGATAAGCAGAACTACCGTTGATCCAAACTGAAACATTCCTAAGTCTTGCCCTGGAGTACAAGGTAAATTGTTTACTAGCAGGCCACCATCCTTTGGCAACTTACTGCCAAAAAGCCATTGTTCATCAATAATACAGCCACCAACGTGTGTAGCCCCTACCAATACACATGCTACCGATATTCCGCTATCCTGACCAGTACCTTTGGCTAGCCATGTTGCACGGCGGTTTCGCTCATATAGCTTTGGTGTATGTTTTACACTTGAGTCGTTGACAGGCCAAAGTTCCCCCTCTACTCGGCAAACAGCCTGTACAGTGCCTTTGAGGGGAACATGTATACGATGATAATTCTTTGGACTTAAGTAAATTGTGAGGAAATGCCCCCCCTCAAACTGCTCAACATCTGGAGTATGCTTTAGCAGGTCCCCTAAACTATAGAGCATCCCTTTTGCTTGGAATAAAGTGCCATGCTCGATCCGGCCGATAGCAAGGAGTTTTCCGTCCACGGGACAGTTAATAGCCCCTGGGGTCAATTGCTCTTGGGGGCGAAGTCCGGGCTTTAGCCTGCGTGTAAAGAACTCTTGAAGGCTCCTATATTCTTCGAGTGGCTTTTCGGCTTCATCTAAATCAATGTCATAATGGTCAGCAAATGTTTTGATAAGCACCTTTTGGATTGGTTTTGGGAAGGCGATGGACATCGCCCATCCCGCCAAAACTGAAGCAATCTTCTTTGGATAAAAACGCATTGGCCTAATGGTCATAACAAACCAAGCTATCAACTCTTAGTTCTTTGAAAATCACTTGGCCATAATCGATTCTAGCCCT
Source organism: Holophagaceae bacterium (assembly GCA_009783055.1). GTDB lineage: Bacteria > Acidobacteriota > Holophagae > Holophagales > Holophagaceae > WRHW01. The sequence goes on along the minus strand of WRHW01000004.1, from coordinate 36,687 downwards.
TTGATGATCACACTTTCTTCTGTAGCACTCATATTTGGTGCGCCGACCTTCAAAAAGTCTACAAATGATTTTCTTTCAACTTCATTTCCAGGAAACCCAATGTTCCCTGGTTTATCCCCTGGATTAATTGCTCTGATTGAAGAGGCCACTACCTTTTCGTTAGAATCAAGAAGTACAAAAAATGGTATACCGGAGCTAACCCCATTTGTCCATTCCTTTAAAAAATCGCTTGCTCCAGGATTTTCAAGAGATTTATTCTCCCCTCTCTCATTGACAGTGAGCCACAGGACGGAAAAGTAGCGTCCAATAATTGGTTTAACTTCGGGCAGGTCAAGAAAATTTTCTAGTCTTTTGCACCATGAGCACCATGAAGCATGGAAGGCAACAAACGCACTCTTTTGCTCCGTACTTGCTTTTTTTACTGTATTTGTCACCAATAGTTGCGCAGATTCTGGATTGGTACCCGTTTGGGCAGACAACACAACGCAAAATGGCAGAGCTAAAGTAAAAACAATGCTTCGCATAGAAATCTCCAATTAAATAGCTTCATCAAAGCAGATGAGGCAAACTAAGTATAAACTCATTTTACCCATTCTTTTGGCAGATTGAGTAAATCTCTATCCAGCAAGTGGCTTGTCTTAACATTCATCATTGCCCTCAACATGCACCTTTTTAGGTCTGGCGCATCAGCGTTGAGGTCGCTGATGAGCTTTTTCATTTGGTGTCTCTTGGAAGTCGGGGCAGAGCACAGACCCAAGGGGCAACCGCTCGGTACTATAGGGTAATTTCGGATATTTGTATATTGGATGATGTCTGATTCATCACAAGTGCCTATTGGCCTGATAACTGTTATGGCTCCATCATTGCTGAGATACTTCAAAGGCATAGTACTTAGCCTGCCTTCAAAAAATAGGTTCATTAGTAGCGTCTCTAAAATATCATCCAAACTATGCCCCAAGGCTAACTTGCTTACACCTATTTCTCGCATGTGGGAATAGAGCACACCCCTCCTCAACCTTGAACACATGGCGCATGGACTATATTCTGGTTTAGCTTCGAGCACTGGTTTGATGGGCGCAGACAATACAATGTGTGGAACGCCTAGCTCGGCACATTTCTCAATAATTGGCCTTGGATCAAACGCAGGGAATCCGCCATCGACGGTGGCGGTGCGGATTGTAAAACGGATGGGGGCATGTCGACTGAGATTGAGCAAAAGATCTAGCAGTGCCCAGCTATCCTTACCGCCTGAAAGAGCAACCAATACATTGTCTCCGTCCTCAAATAACCTGTAATCGGCTATGGCTGTGCCCAATTTTCTCCTCAGCCGCCTCTGTATTTGAGAAAAATGGCGATTAATAAATTTTTCTTTTGTCTCCAACACGAATTACCTAAAAAATGCTTTGATGTAAAATAGATACTTTCAATGTGCGAAATGTCGCTCTTGAATCTTACTTATTTAGATTACATTACATCCGAAACTATCATGCTACAAATGCTATTTCTCTTTGGTCTGTTTGGGTCTCCACAGGAAGCCCCTGTACCACAGGAGTCTATAAAGTATGGGCTTATCCAGTCAGAAAAGGGAAGTTTGCCACTAGATAGTAAGGATAATCTTCCTGTAATAATTGGGCAGACAACTAGTAACATTATTTTGGAGCATCGTCGTGAATTTCGTAACGCCTATGAGAAAGTTCAGATTTCACCAGAATTATGTAGTCGCTGGAAAAAAATAGCCATCCCTTGCACTATTGTGGTTGTCTTTGGTAGCTGGTGCGGAGACAGCCATAACTGGGTTCCTGATTTAATCAAACTTTCTGAAATGCCAAACCCCTTCATTTCAGTTCACTGGGTTGGAACTTATAGGGACAAGACGACAAAACAAAATCACTGGCCTGAGCAAACTGAAATGCAAATAGTTGAAAAGGTGCCGACTTTCTGGCTATTTACGCCTGCTGGTGGCAGTGGGACAAAACTGGTGGGAAAAATTGTGGAAAATCCACCAAAGATTGATCAGACGATGGCAGAAGCCTTACTTGAGCTACTAGAATCACTCAGATGATTGAGTGTGTGAATCAATCAGAAAAGATACCATCTCGTCCTGTAGCTTTTGTACATCACCTGTGTTGAGAGCTATCAGGTTCTTTAAGTGAATATATGAATCGAAGTCGATTTTGTCGAAGGCAAATGCAATTCCATCGTCTGTTACTCTTGCAACCCTGACATCTATTTCCAGTCCGTTTTCCGGTTGGTCATCTAAAGCAATTGAAATCCCTGCTTCATCCCCAACCGCAAGTTTCTCGTCTGTTAGCAGATATAAGCCACCCATGCTGAGATTTCTAATCGCGCCTTCAAATTCCTTATCGCCCGTCTTTACATTTGCAACGATCTTAAAATTAACTCTGGAAAATTTCCTATCCTTTTTTGGTACTTGCATCACTGGATCTCCATAACCAAGGCCACTAATACAAATTATATGGTAATACAACAAACCAAATCAAACCATCCTTAATACTTCGGAAACACAACGCTCGATACCGATGAATATGTCTGCAAGCCTAGCATTATCAATCATATAGGCTGGTGTTGTCACAAGTTTCAGGTTATTGTCTACCACTATTTCTCTTGCACTTGGCACGTTTACGTGTTCATGCTCCAAGGTTTCCATGGCCTGATTATCACTCTGACCTGACCCCAGCGTGAGTTTTCCGTGCAGTCCGGCCCCTGCAAGTATCAGGGCAATGAGTGCAGGGCTAATGCAAATGGCTCCGACTGGCTTTTTTGCGATAAAAAATGCCTTAACAAACTCAGAGACATCCTGGCGCACTGAGGCCGTTGGCCCATCGAAAGCGTATGAGCAATGGTTTTTTGCTACCCCAAACCCCCCTGGAATCACAAGGGCAGAAAATTCATCTGGATTGGCCTGCGAGATGTCCATACATTGCCCAACTCTTGCAATTCTACTGGATTCCTCCAAGATGTTGCGGGTTTGTCCAGTAGCGACCTGGCCGGTAGTGTGATCAATTACATGATGCTGTGTAGCATTTGGAGCTATACACTGAAAGGTTGCCCCATGCTGGTCTAAGGCCAGCAGTGCAAAAACTGATTCCCTGATTTCGGCACCATCGAGATGCCCACAGCCTGCCAACAAAACTGCAACTTTTGGTGATATTGACATATTTACCTCATTGATTCAAATCTTGTCAAAAGTTTATTATCCTCTATAAATGTATTTTTCAAACCGCCTTCCTGAGAATTTTCTTCCAAATTCGCTGACCAAATTGGTTGACCAGCTAATAATGTCGAAGATACCGTTTTCGGATTTGACAATTTCTAACCCAACAGAATGTGGAATCACCATCCCAGAGGGGGAAATTATCACTGCTCTTTCAAGCGGTGGGATTTCTATCTATCGACCTGAAACAAAAGGCTCTCTAGTAGCCAGAAGAGCGATTTCGATGATGCTTGGAGGCGTTCTCTGCCCAGATAACATTCAATTGACAGCTTCCACATCAGAGGCGTACAGCTATTTGTTTAAGTTGTTGTGTAATCCTGGTGACAACATCATCGTGCCGTGCCCCAGCTATCCATTATTTGAGTGGCTGGCACGCTTGGAGGGTGTTATCAGTAAGGCAATCCCAATGATGTTTTTTGGTGGGTGGAAACTTGATATAGAGGCAATAGAAAGTGCATGTGACGCAAACACAAGAGCCATTGTTGTGGTAAACCCCAATAACCCTACCGGTCAGTTTATTTCAGAATCTGACTGGAACGATTTGATGGAAGTAGCTAATAAAAAGCACCTTTCAATAATTGTGGATGAGGTGTTTGCTAGTTACCCTATCGAATACCAAGGTGATGCTCTGCATACAGTAATTAATGGATCAATGCCCTCCTGTCCGGTATTTGTGCTATCTGGATTGAGTAAGTTGGTGGCTTCACCACAGCTTAAGCTGGCTTGGATCGCCATGCTAGGCCCCGCTATCACTGCCGCTGAACACCTTGCTTTTATTGCAGACCAATATCTTTCTGTTTCTTCGCCAGTCGCAAGTGCTGTACCTGCATTGCTGGAAATGGCTCCGACAATTCAACACAAAGTTATCAGCCGCGTCAGAGACAACCTTAGCATTTTGAATAATCTTCTCCTAGAGCATCCGCATTTAAGCCGGTGTCCAGTATATGGGGGATGGTGTGTCCTGATTCGGAGACCTGACATAGAACCTGATGAAGAGTGTGCAACAAGGCTATTATCTGAATATCACCTGTTAATTTACCCCGGCCATTTTTTTGATATTAATAAAAATGGGTTCCTAGTAGCGAGCCTTTTGCTAGAGCCAAACAAATTTTTTGTAGCTATCGAAAAACTAATGAGGGGTTTGGAACTAAACCCAGCAGGCTAGAATTGCACTCCCTGGGCCAGCATGCCAAGTCGGCGAGTTGTTGGGACAAGCCCTGTTCGGAGGTTGCGCCCCCACCCCCATGCGTGAAGAATCGCCATCGAACCCAACAATTCCCCCTTCAATTTAACATGGCTACCATTGGGCAATTTGGAAACATCAATCAACAGGTGCATTTTGACTCCAAAGCGCAAGGAGACAAATACTTCCATGTGCCCCAATTCATGTTTTTGGATTACCATGTGATTGATTTTGCCGTCATCAAGAAACATCAGACCCTGTACTCCAGAAACAAGTGGTCCTTGAAGTTGAATCATATCTATGCCAAGCAACCAATTTTTCCATCTGGATACATCCTTTACCCAAACCCAAACTTCTTCTGGTTCAGCTAAGGTCTTAACAGAGTGCGTTGTCTTGAACATGATACTCCTATACTCCAAAAAACCACTTCATCAAGTATAAGTCAATCGCTTTGGCTTCAAAAATTCAAATTTGGGCTATCGAGTTACCTGTCATAATGAGCCAGTTGCAAAACCTCAAATGAAAAGAAACTTAATTATCCAGAACATATGGAACATTTGCTTGCTGACAATCATAATATCATTTGGAGGTCTGAGAATGAAAATATTGCCCATCCTTGCACCATTCGTCTTCTTCCTATCCCCCTATTTTGTGCATGCCCAAGATAGTAACCTAGCGTATCTCGAACGACTAAATCGCTTTGGTGGCAACAAAATAATTCTCCTTGGAGGATGGAATGCTGATGATATTTCTAGATGGAATAAAATTCTTGAATCTGATGATTTGGCTGGATATGACATAAAACTACTCAGTCGCAATAACGCGATGTGGATGATAGATTTCAACTTAAAGGATTCCCAGCGAAATCCAAATCGAGAAAGTGATTTAAGTGCATTTGAAGCATGGGTTCGTAGCCAGTATGGTTCACATACCTCTCGCTGGGTTGCTCTTGATGAGTTGGGCAGGGTGATAGTTTCTGGGATTGATATTCCCGAAGGCAAGGCACTAGCTACTGCAATGACACGCTTTGGCATTACCAGTACTTTGAAACAACTGCGCAACTTTCTTCAGGAGTACCCAGACCACATAGATGCACGAACCGACTTGTTGAAGGAAGTCCGTAGGAGAGCGGTGTTGGCTATGCCCAAAGACATGGAAGATGATCTCGACGGATTTAGTGACCTGCGAACCTGGGGAGTGTTTGCCAGAGAATTTGATTCTGCGATGAATACAGGCTGGATTGGCTTCAATCTGGAGTTTTTTAGGCCAGAGGCACCACTACCTGAGAGGCACAGTCCTTTGATGAAAAAAACCTTTACCAAATATATTGGTAGGGTCGAAGAACTGTTGAGGGAGTTGCCTTCCAACATAGAATTGTGGGATATGTGGGGATGGATGGCGAGAGGGCTTGATGACCATCCTGTGTTTCAATTCATCCAGAGCATTGAATCCTTCGAACCATGTCCATCTCCAAGGGTGTCGGCATGGTTGACTGGCCTTGCGAAATCCAAGGAAGATTGGGAGTCTGTTATCCAGCTTGCAAAGCTCAGTCGTGAATTTAACCGCTATATGCAAATACAGCGGGATGGATGGACTCCAAACTGGTATAGCCAACGGCTGGTAAGTATTAACATTTATGGGTACCCTGAAAACTCCTCATATTACCCGCATATCGAGGCCTTGCTTAAGTTGGGAAGAGTCGATGAAGCCAATGATATTTTTGACGAATTAGTCAGAACTCGAGGAGCAGACAGGGCTCAACATGCTTCCGAACTCGCCCGCACCAACGGGTTCGAGGAGTTGGCTGAAATATGGTCAAAAGGCATCCCAACAAAATTAATTCCTTTTTGTAAGCCACCTAAGTGGGGGCAACCGGCAATTGTAACGAATTTCGGATGGGATAGTGTCGAATACCAGCAACTTCGATCAGTTGTTACGTTATCAAAATGGCCAGAAGTAGTTACTTCAACGTGGGGCGACCAAAACAAATCTCTCAGTTGGGATGGGGATGATTTTAGGTGGGCGATACTTGATGGCAATGGCCTTGTAATAGATGAAGGGGATAAAGTGCCGACCCTGGATGAATTGAAAGAGATAATTAAGAAAAATGAAATCAAAACAAAAAATGAAGTGATTGATGCGTTTTTGAGAATTTATCCTGACCAAGTCGAAGCTCAGATAGAGAACTGTTTACTGCTCCTCTCAGATGCCGTTCAAGAGGCAAAAACAATCAACATCAATGGCGAATTGGAACTAAGTCAGGATGACCTTCTATGGGGAAAATTATCTTTACCTTGGAACAAACTCATAAACCATGAATATGCGATATTTGCAATTTCAGGTGTTTTGAGTGATGGAAAAAAGCTATACAGTCCTCTGATGAAATCCCTCTCCTTACGCTTTTTGCCAAAGATCGAGGTGGCTCTGCACCGAATACCCAGCTCGGAGGCTCTTTGGAATCTGTGGCTATTTTGGAGGAATGCTGGAGACGCTGAAAGAGATTTTGAATCTATCCTCGAAAGTGTTAAACCTAGCCCCACCGCTTCCAAGGGTACTTGGCCACCCCCACATGTGCTCAACACATATTTCCTGGAATGTGGCGAAAAAAAGGAGTGGAAAAAGATAATCAAACTACTAAGCGAGGTATGGGATAGGGAAATCAGCAAGCAAAACGTTGAAAATGAAACTAAAGAAAAAATTAATGAAAAACCAAAACTTCTATTTCCGCCACTCGGCGACAATGTAGGGGTTCCGCTGATAGAGGCATTGCTGAACATTGGAAATCGTCAAGACGCAGATGGTATTATTAATGTTTGGCTGGCTCTTGGTGGCTCCTTTTCCAGTCCAGCACGCTTGATAGAACTTGCAACAAACCTGGCAAGTGAGACAATGGCTAAGGAATGGGAATCAAAAATGAATAGGAGTGTTAATGTTCCAGCTCGCATCTTTTAGATGTGCTATTTCACTATTGGTTGCCACATCCGCACAAATCGTTTGTGCCCAAGTGCAAATGCCGAGTGGCGTTGCCAGGGCTATTAGAAATTTGGACTCCAAGTCCGCGACCATAGTCCTTCTAAGAGAGGGTTTGACGAATGGGTTTAATTCAGTAGTAATAAGCTCTGAACTCGCTGATTTTGATCTTAAAATAGTCCCTCCAAAAATTTTTGAAGCTAACCCTGAAAACAGAGCCTGGGCACAATCTATGCTGGGAGCAGAAGATGCCTGGCTCGTTGTAAATATAAATGGGAAGTTGGTTGCAAAAGGTGGCTCACTACCTACATCAGCAGGTTTGCATCAGAAACTGGTTGAAGGCGGGGTAATGACTGCCGAGTCCTATCTCAAACGATTTCTGAAAGAAAACCATGGCAACCACGAAGCACGTGCAGAATTGCTTAATTTGATACACAAAAAAGCGGTTAATCTCACTATCAGAAAACTTGGCATCGTTCCAGAAAAAAAAGAAAAGGAAATCGAAGCAGATTACACAGCAACTGTGTGGTCTGGGGACCCTCTCCAAAAGCCTGCATCTGCTACTGAAATGCTGGACAGAGAAAGCGATTTATCTATTTGGTCTGTGTATGGCCAGGAGTTGGAAAATTTGTTTGCCGATGATTCGTGGATGGTCGCACCATTGGCACTTGGAGGCTATCTGGCGGAGGCCCACAGTCCGCTATTACAGGTAGTATATAGAAGACAATTGGGTAGGATTCAGGATGCTCTGGCAAAGGCATCTTCAAATTACCATTTTTGGCAACTCTGGGTGCGTTTCAAATCTGCAATTCCGGACAAGCCTCTGGCCGGGTTTTTGAATGAAATAAAACCGTTGCCAAGGGAGTTGGGTGGTGGGAATGACATTTTGGACCCAAGGGTAGTAAACCTATTGATTGAAGATGCCCGAAAATATGGTGATTGGGATTTTGTCCGAGAACTGTTATGGTCACGTTTCAACATTGAATTTCCTCCAGACATCCAACAAACCCATGAAGGCGACAAAGAAAAAAATGAACGCCGCGACTTGGTGGAAAGAGCAGATTCAAACTCCATATTTCAAAGTTTTATTGAACCGTTGATAGAGACTCTTGTCCAATCCAGGCAAGAAAGATTGGTTTTAGATGTTCTCTATCGCTTCAAAACCAAGAGGGGCACAATTCCTAACATGGAAACTCGTCTAAAAAATTTGGCAAAACGCCTTAATAGAGATGACCTTAGCACGTCTTGGATAAACTTATGATTACACAGCTATTTAAAGCCTGCTTCCTGATGGTTTTTTTCTTTGCTCCTTTGGCTGGTCAATCATGGGGATCTTTTTCACGCCCATTGAGTCAGGAGACGTTGCGCGACTTCGGCTTTCATCTGACCCGCGACACAATTTCATTAGTTGTGTTCGATTCAGCCGATGAAAAATGGAGAGATATTTTTCAGAGACTGGCGACTGAGGAAAAAATATGTGAATTGCCCATCGTGTTTAGGATGGCTGGTAAAGGTGTAGCAAACGAACTCTACGCTAGAGAAAAATGGCCATCTGGCCAAAGATGGGCGTTGATAGACTGGGATTCAGAAGTTCATGTCAGTGGCAATTCCATACCAACGGCAAAAGAAATAGCCGATTCCTTAGATTCCACCAACATAAAAACATCAATACAGAGACTAAGGGATTTTGTTTTTCAAAATCCAGATAACGTTGATGCTAGAAGAGTGCTGGTATCGAAATTGGCTCAAATTGCAAGCAGGCGCACCGCCATAGTGCTAGGAATTAATAATAAAGTTTCTCAGGATTACGACGCAGAAATGTTATCCTTTGGCGACGACAAGGGGCTTAGTTTTTCTAATTTTCCTACCGAAGAGGATTATCAACATGCGCCTGATGGAACCGAGCTTAACGCCCAACAGGACTATTCTATCTGGGGAGAATATTCATCAGAGCTATCAAAACTGTTGCAAACTGACCAATGGGTAGCAATTTCGCACAACGGGTTTTACAAAGCTCCTGGCCGATTCAGTTTTTTATCGCCATTGGCTAATTACAGCCCAATGGTCAAATCGGCTTATAAAAGATTATTACCGAGGGTAGAAGATTTTTTGAGAAAATTTCCGAGTCATGGTGTTGCCTGGCAAGTTTGGATTGCCATGACGAATGCAGTTGGAAATGACCTCATAAGGGAATCTGACAGATTGATGGAAGACCTTCATCCATTGCCTTGGACAGCTTTCGACTGGCCTCCACACCTTTTGCAGGAAGCGTTATTCAAGAGGGCTATCACCGATGAAAACTGGGACTACATCATCAAATATGGAGGTGAGAGATGGAACTTGTTGTTGGAAATGATGTTTGGCGGAGGAGAACCCAAGAAAGAAAAGCCGCAACTCGCAATGCCCGTATTGAATGAACATATCTGGAAAACTGTTATAGAGCCTTTGTTAGAGGCATACTTGGCCAAAGGAAACCTGCACATGGCCGAGGATATTTTGGACTATTGGAAGGTATGTGAGGGGTGGGCCGGGGCTTTTAATTTGGCTTCTGCCCTGGCAGAAAAATACAACTACCCTGCATATGCGAAAACTTGGAGGCGATAGTATCGTTTGTTGATTATCAGATGAATGTAGTTAGTGATGGCTAAGCTACTCGACCAGCGGATTTGTCGGAGTTTTTTTCAGCCAATCGTTCCCACTTCACGGCTAAACTCATATATTCTAATTTTTTTGCAAGCTCGATAATGTCTGTAGCATTCTCAAACTTGCCACCCCGCGAAGTCCAAGCTTCAACGACATCTTCAGCTTCATATATCCTCCCGTCTTTCAATAGGGCGGTGATGAGCAATTTGCCAATTCTCCATGCTTGTGCCAATGGTATGGAATAGCTAAAATCGGCACCCTTGTTAAGATTGATTGCATCTATGCGTGCAAGCTCGCGCTCCCAGGGTTGTAGCAATAATTTTGCGGCATCTGCCCAGCGTTCCTGAGCGACACACTCCGTGTAGTAATCATGCATGACTTTAGCAGGTGGAAAGGTGCCTGAAGCAACTAGTGGACTTGGCACAAGGTTTTCCAGCAAAGAGGCAAAGGAGCGTGTATTTCCACCTATTTTGCGCCAAGTACTCCATGTCCCCCAAAGGTAATCTGACATGGGTTGCTGTTGCAAAGCTGTTTCCAATCTGGGCAGTACTACTTTGGCAACCTCTCTCATCAAATTGCTATTTGTGGTCTGATACAATCGGTTGCTTGCTTGTATTTGACTGTTTAATACCAGTTCGTTTTCGTAGTATGTCCTCCAGATTTTTGCACATTCACTATACAGGTCATAGTCTAAGTCATCACTCAGTGTTTCATTATCATCCATATCTAATTGGCTCATTTTGAGCACTGCATCGATGCTGAGTTCTGATGCCAGAACATATTGTGCGTATGTATTTGAGGGATGTTCACGCAAATACATACGAGCCAGCTCACCGGGAGTCTTATAACCGATCTTTGCTAACGCCTCAAAAATGGGTTCTTCTTTAAGTTCGTCCTCTCCTTCAATTACTAGGCGATTGTTATCGTCTAGCAGTGCCCATCGCTTTCCATCCTTTGGCCATCCAAGTTTATTTGCGTCCTCTCTCCCGACAAATTGAAAGTGAATTTTCGAGAATTGAATTGGTCCCCTCCAAACAATTCCGAATCCGATGATGGTTGGTCCACCGGCATTCCAAAGGCCACCTAGTCGAGGGATAGAATTATCCAGCACTTTTGTTTGCCATGCCTGTACCAGACTTGATTGCCCTGAGCTTTGAGCCAGCTTTAGCATTATTTCTCGCTTGGCTTCTCCCTCCAACAACAATATGTCTTCAAAGATTGTATTTGCTTCCTCCACTCGGTCAAGTTTCAACAACCCTTCCAGCATTGGTATGAAAGATGTATCTATTGGGTAGCCTTCTAAGGGCATTCGTCTGCTAGACATTCCCCAGCCACCTGGTATCCATATTGTTTCTTCTTCACCATGATAACTCCATCTATTTCTACCAATCTTGCCTAATTCCACTACATTTTCCCAATCTCCGATTGCTTTGGCTTCTTTTAGGAGCCACACTGCTACGTTTGGAGCAGGGCAGTGCAGACTCCCTGTGTAAGTAAAGGCATCCAGACTTAATAAAAATTTTTTCCAATCCCTGTTTTCCATGCTCCTTGCCATCCATGCCCAGACATCCCATAGGGATTGTATGTTTGGTGATACTTGGAGGGCGGCTTCAACTTTTGCTATATGTCGGGCAAAAACGGCTTTCATTGTTGAGCTATATTGTTCAGGCTGGTCTTCTTCTTCGGCTCTAAAGAAGGGTATTTCTATTCCCTGCCAGTTGCCTTTGAACAAATCATCGACTGCCTGAGCTAGAGATGCCCATGTGAGGAGGTCTGCCTCAGGGTCGAGCTGTTTGTTACCCTCGTTTTTATCCCTATATGTTGATTGCAGTTTTATTGCTCTGCGCCTTAACTGTTTTAGGAGGTCTGTTTTTGCTTCTAAGTGGTTAGGATATATCCTCAAAAAATCTCTCAACAGCTTTACAGGATTTTTCAGTCCAGCACTTTCGAGTCTTGAAATAAATTCGTCTTTAGCAAGTAGTTTTGCATCATGGGCAATAGCTTGGTTAAATGAGTCCAATACTAACCAGCGTGAGCCTCTGAGGACATACTTGGCGGAAAGCCATCTGTCAAATTCAGAGGAATCAGTGCGGGAAAAAGCTGATTGCATTTCATCGCCAGATGTTTCTAAAATTTTAATATCAAATTCAAATATTCCCTCGCTGTCCAGCAATACATTCCATACAGCTCTCTCGGTAGCTGTCCATTTACCGAGTAACAACAATTTATTGCCAGGAAAGCGGTTAAGCTGGGCAAGGTGTTGCTGTTCAGGGGCTTGTGCCTTGAGACATATACCAATCATCATCATGGCTATGCAAAGTAAGTTTATTATTTTGGATTTTTTCAGGGCGGTAGTGGCAATGAACATTTCGGTATCTCCAGTGAATCGGTGCGGAATTGAGAAAAATTGGTGAAATTGATTAACCTGGCTTTTCATTAATGATACTGTGATTGATTTGCTCGAATCGTGTTCGTTTAAGCCAAACTGTACAGGATTCGTTCCGGTCGTCTTTGCCGTCCCAGCGCAGTTGACGGGGGCCATTTTTATCTTTGCGACTTGCTTTGACACCTTGGCCGTTTCCTTCTATCAGTAGACGAACCACCCCATGAGCATCTGTGAGGTTTGGCAAAAATGGTACTGGCAACGTGCTTAATGAAGGTGAATGTTCATCAATTTTATTTCTTGGTATCTGTACCCTGTAGCCATTTTCAATATTTCCATCTAACAACATCAACCTTTCGCTCAGGGCGTGTAATTCAATAACCACCCTTCCATCAGACACGTCTACTAGCACAGAAAGAGTTCCTTTACCTTCGCCTGAAGGAGAAGCAAAGCCCCAATCGTACTGCGCTCGGAATGCTTGAGGAGCTTTAGGTTGTTCATATTCGATTATTGGGGGGAGTAAAAAAATCACTGTAGCCAGCCGTCGTCATCATCTGTTGAATCACTATCAGCTTCGCTTTCCTCAAGTTTTTTTTTGGCTAAATCTGTTTTCAATTGGTTTAGTTGCTCCTCCAGTTTTTTCCTGTCAGGAAAGGCAAAAGCTAGTGCTCTTTCCCACTGTTCGAGAGCTTCCTCAGGGCGATCCAGAATTAGCAATGTTTCTCCGAGGTGCTTAAGTGTCTCAGGACTTAGCGGATTTATTTCTATAGCTTTTCTTAGAAAGGTCTCGGCCTCAACAAATTTGGCTTGTTTATATAGCACCCATCCCCAACTGTCTAAATATGATGAGTTATCCGGTTCCTGTGCTAAGGCGGCCTTTATGAGTAAGGCGGCTTCCTCAATATCACCGCCGTTTTCGAGTAAATGATAGCCCAAGTTGTTTTGAATTATAGCACTGTTTGGAGCTAACTGCTGGCATAGGCGCAGGACGGTCAATGCTTCATCCATGCTACCAATCGAACTCAGTGCGTTGGATTGGAGTAGCAGGAGCTCTGGATCATGAATCGGTAGTAGGCTCCTAGCTGTAATGATTTCGTTTTGACATTTTTCCCATAGACCAAATTCGGCAAACAAGTATGCAGATGATTTTAGGGCTAGTAGTTCTAGTGCCATGCGGCTTTCGCTATTCGGAACTAGATCGCCGTTTAAAATGTTTTTCGGGATTGTCGATGCAAGATGAAAAATCAAGAAATTGGGGAATAGCGTCATTCCTTCTTTGAGTTTGATACGCGCTGATTCCATTTTATCTGCTTGTAAAAGTGCATGGGAATGATGGCCTGCCAAAATGGGTTGATCGGGAATTTTGCCCCATGATTCCAAAGTCTGTAAAAGGTCGTTTGGCCTTTTCTGCATGAGTAGGGAGGATGTCAATAAGCCACGTGCATGATCTAAAAACACTTCATGTTTATTTGTATGAGGCTGACTGATAAACTCCTGAAGGAGAGTTGATGCTTCCCGCAATTGCCCTAGGCACATCATGCAATACGCCTGTTGGACTATGTTTTGTGGATCATGTCGAATGGTCTGAGCTTTTTGGAGGTTTAGGATGGCTTCTTGATAACGTTCTGTCTGCCGCTGTACTAGTGCGATGTTTTGCCAAACAGATGGCTCTTCTGGAAACTGCTTTGCGAGTATTGCGAAAGATTCTTCTGCATGTCCCAAATATCCTTTTTCGACTTGGTCTCTGGCCAATTCTTCTAACATTCTGAAATGTTGTTCCTTTGCCTGTGGCTCTTGGGCTAGTGCCAGACAGGCTTCCCTTAATCCATGGTATTGATCAAGATCAAAGGCAAGAAATGCCGCTCGCTCATAGGCTACAAGAAAGACAGGTTGATCGCCCAGCAACATCGGGGGACGAAGTCTTGCTAAATGTAGCCATGCGTTTAATGCGCCATGACCGTCACTAGACATCTCGCAAAGATTGGCAAGTCTAAACCAGAGTTCGGCATCATCTGGGGATAATTTCGTTGCCGCCAGCATTGCCTCTTTTGCTGTAGTAGCACTTCTTCTTGGTTGTTTGGCAACGATTTCATACTCAATCAATGCTAGGTTAGCTACGGCCTCAGCGTTTTTTGGTGCAAGTTCTGCGGCTTTTCTAGCGGCCTGTAATGCGCCATCTACATCTTTTGTTTCCATTAGTGCTTCAGAGAGGCGCAAATGAGCTTCCGAACTGCCTGGAAGTATAGCAATGACTTTTTTATATAGCTCCACTGCTCCTGCAGAATCGTTACCACCGTTGATTTGTTGCATCTCCCTTGCACGCAGAAACAATTGCTTAGGATCTTCTTGGGCATGTAGCACAGGGAAAAACAACCCTACAAGAACAATAACTGAGATAGTCTGATTTTTCATTTTGAAACCCTAACAAAGACTTACTAACTTTAATAGTCTTGCATGAATTGATTCCAAGACTACTGGGGATATTGTCTGTTGGATAGGTGGAGAACCTGGAATGGGAACAATAAAATAGGTATCAACTTCATTTTTCTTTTTTTTGTCCTTCATTATAAATTGGAGGCATTTGTCCCATTCTGGAATGTGGAATGAAAGGGGAGCTAGTTGTTTTGCCATTTTTTCTATGAGAGTAGGAGGGAATACCCCAAAATTCATTCTTTCCGAATAATAACAGGCGGCTAATACACCCAGGCCGACCGCTTCTCCGTGCAGGATAGTATGGTTTGAAGCAGATTCAAAGGCATGTCCAAAGGTATGACCAAGATTTAGTAAACGCCTATTGCCTTCTTCTCTGAAATCTTGGTGAACAATATTTATCTTTAATTTTATAGCTCTCTCAACATCCTTAATATTTGGGAAAACGCCGTCGAGTAGTGCTTCTGCCCAATTTAAGTCTCCTTCTATCAGTGCCATTTTGATCAATTCCCACTTTCCAGCCATCAAATGCCTCTTTGGGAGGCTTTCTAGAAACTCACTAATTATTACTACGTGCTCTGGATGATGAAAAGTGCCAACCATGTTTTTTCCGGAATCCAGATTTACTGCCGTTTTGCCGCCAATGCTCGCATCAATTTGTCCCAAAAGTGATGTTGGCCATGCGTGCCATTTGATTCCCCTCATGTATAGGCTCGCGGCTAATCCCCCCATGTCTGTCATCAGGCCACCACCGACTACTACCAAGGTGTGATTTCTGTTGATGTTACTTTTTGACCATTGTTCAAACCAAGGCAACATGACTTCCATTCGCTTAGATGCCTCGCTGGTCTTTACCCAACTGCATACTGGCGGTTCAGGTAATTTGAATGAATGCCAAACTGGCCTTACAGCTTCATCCCCAAGCAGGAGCCAAGGAGTTTGTGGCAGATGCTCAGTACTAGGCGATTCTGGAATAACTATCTGGGTGGCGAATCCGCTTGGTACTTCTAGATACACACTCATCGCTCCCTGAGAACTGCTTCGGATTGATGCTCTTGTCCACTCCGAAGCCACTTGACAACGATTTTATCACCACCTTTGAACGCGCCCAGAGCTTCCATAAAGTCATAAATATCGGCTATCGATCTACCGCCAAATGAAATTATGGTATCTCCTGCCATAAGACCAATCAATGCCGCTGTTGAACCTTGGGTTGTTCCAGAAATACGGAAGCCGCCGGTACTGCTAGAAAAATCTGGTACAGTTCCGAAGGCGATTCGGCGACCAGGGGTTGGAGTTTGGCGAGAATTTATTTGGCCGGTTGTTGTGTCAAACGGTGGCAATTCGGGAACGTTTGCAAGGTCTTGTATTACTTTGAATGCGTAATCAGCTATTTGAACCATTCCCGGAATGTTGAGGCGTTCAATTGTATCTTGAGGGGTGTGGTAATCAGTGTGGATGCCAGTAAAAAAGAAATACGATGGTATTCTAGCTGTTGCAAAACTCATGTGATCTGAACCACCCATCGCAAAGCCCAAATCGCTCCCAATGGCGATATCTTCGGGAGCGAAGCTGTAGCTTTGTTCTAGGATAGCCTTTGTTGCCCCCAGCCCACCTAGATGGAGGACAGGGTTGGCTTTATCCAATCGCCCGACCATATCAAAATTGATCATAAATTTTATGGATGGGATGGGAACAGTCGGATGTTGAACCCAGTGGGAACTACCTAGCAAGCCTTCTTCTTCTCCAGAAAAATGAACAAACACAACAGAACGCTTTGGTGAGTTTGTTTTTAGTCGCCGTGCAAGTTCCAGCAACATTACAGTGCCACTGGCGTTGTCATCTGCGCCAGGGTGCAACTTACCAGATTCACCGCGACTATTGCGTTCGCCCATTCCCAGATGATCTAGGTGTGCACCAACAACTATGTATTCATTAGAAAGCAATGGGTCTGAACCAGGCATAATCGCCGTCACATTCGGCAATTTTGCCGCTACTGGACGCATGTTGATTGTCAAATCCATTTCCATGCGTGGAAGAAAACGCGGGGAAGGATTTTCTGCACTTGAATCTATCATTTCTTTTGTGATACCAAGTCTGGTCATCGGAATGCTAAGAACAGGCACAGGTTGAGTCAAGGGGCCTTCTTCGCGCTTGATTTTTTCCGGAGCTAATTTTTCTTCTAGCACTATCACTGCTACTGCGCCCAGATTGGCCGCTCGTCGAATCCTAGCGTGCAGTTCTAGCTCTGATCTAGCAATTCCTCTCATAGCTGGGATTTCTGGAATCGTGCGAGAAATGGCAACTACTGCCCCTATGGGGTCTATGCCTAGATAATCATCCCTTGTTGATGTTTTTATTCCAACTCCGGCAAAGAGGATGGGAGCATTTTGGAAACTACCGTTCCCGCTTGATCCCAGAGTTTCAACATCTTTTCCAAAAACTAGCTTCACGCCTGATAATTTGCACGATCCAAATGCTCTTTCGACTTTGTTTACAAAAGGATAAGTCTGTCTGTCAACTTTCAAGCCAAGTGATTTATATCTTTTTTGGACAAAATCCGCGGCCTTATTTAGCCCCTTGCTACCGTTTCCCCTTCCTTCCAATTTTGGGCTTACTAGGTAGTTAATATCCTTGGCAAATTGGTATTCAACAGATGTTTGAGCTGAAAGTACTAGTGAAAAAAACAATATAATTAGTTGCCGCATTTATTCCTCGAACAGAGAAAGTTACCAAATCTATTAATCACAGTATACAATTCGTAACGTCATAGTCGCTCACTAAAGTCATATGGGTCGTGATCCTCATAGGGGTTTTCTTTACGAAACTTTTCCGACAAGGAATCCAAATCTATGTATCGATCCGCACAATCTAGTATCTTGCTTGCCATGGCACTGCGAAAGCCAGCGACTTCGATTCTTGTTCCCCGTTGAGCTAGTACGGATAATGGGTAGGCAAAGTCCTCGTTACCAGAAACAAGGATGATTGTATCAACTTTTTCAGCAAACGCCATCATATCAGTTGAAATTTCAACTTCTAAGTTTGCCCTTCGCAATCCGTCCCTATCAGCCTTTACGGGCTTTTGTACGACCATGAAGCCATTTCGGCGCATCCATCGGAGGAAATTTCGTTGCTTGTCAGCACTCTCATCAACACCTGTGTAGAAGGAGGCGCGTATTAGTAATCGATCTTTTCCAGTCAACATTTCGAGTAATTTTGAATAGTCAACCTCAAAGCCAAGATTGCGGGCAGAATGAAAGAGATTGTTGCCATCAATGAAAACCGCACATCGCATCATATTTGTAATCCTTAAGAAATGAGAGCATTTGAACCCAATATCGAATTAAAATAAACTTTGCCCAAGACCTGTCACTTTCGTGACTAGGATTGATATTTGGAGAGGTAATTGCAAAACCCGTTGTTACGTCTGTGCCTCCATATCGCCGTCCACGTCAAAGTCGTGTCCGGCTTTATTATGGCACAGCCTAGCCAACTCCGTTGGATTTCAAAACTGGAAAAATTCCAGTTTTGAAATTAGCTCAGGAATTATGATTTTATGTCATCTGCCAGCAGTTCTTCATTTTTTCATAGTGACCAAATAGAACAAAAACCCTTGCGCCATGTTTTGATCTTCAGGTTACTGAAGTATTTGAAGCCATATATTTGGCATCTGTTGATTCTATTGCTATTGATGGGAGGCGGGGCAGTTCTGGAGGTAATGCCTTCCGAATTTGTTAGAAGGTTAATAGATCACCATTTGACGCAGGGAAGTTTCGATGGTGCTGGGACATTACTGGCAACTTTTGTCAGTTTTGTTTGCCTGTCCTTTGTTGTGATGTTGTCAAGATCGATTTTGCTCGGCTGGGTTGGCCAAAAAGCCATGTTGGATTTGCGGTTACAGCTTTTCGGGCATTTGCTACGACGTTCCACATCATTTTTTCAGCATAATCCGGTTGGTCGTTTGATGACGCGAGTTACAACAGATGTCCAAAACTTAAATGAAATGTTTAGCTCTGGCTTTGTAGCGATCATTGGGGATGCCCTGTCCTTGGTGGCAATTGTAGTTTGGATGTATTTGCGACATCCTGGAATGGCAACAATTGCAGTTTTTATTATGCCTTTCCTGTTTTTTTCGACAGAAATTTTCAGGCGAAAAGCCGGTGAGGCATTTAGGGAAACTCAAGGACGCTACGCTACCATTCAATCATTTCTACAGGAACGCCTTTCAAATATGAGCATTGTTCAATTAAATGCTCATGAAAAAAAGAGTCGGGGCGATTTTGAGGGGTTACTCCAAAGCTATTTAGAGGCATTTTTAAGAACAGTACTAGCTTATTCGGTTTTTTTTCCAGTGGTGGAGTTTCTGACATCCGTTACTCTGGCGGCAATTATTTTTTATGCAGGATACAAGGTTGAAATTGGTACTGTTACCTTGGGATTGCTACTTGCATTTGTCCAACAATCGGGTCGATTCTTTAGACCAATAAGGGAGCTCGCCGAGCGATATAATGTAATGCAAACAGCCATGGCTTCGAGTGAACGCATCTTCTTTCTGCTCGATAATAAAGACGAAATTGTAGAAATACCAAGTGCTAAAAACCCAGTCTTTGAAAAAGAGATACGTTTCAGTGATATTTCTTTTGCTTATGGTTCGGGCGAACGGAGTGTGGTTAATAAGTTGTGCGGTGTTATTGCTAAGGGAAAAAGGATTGCTGTGGTTGGGCATACTGGGGCTGGCAAGAGCACACTGATAAACTTGATCATGCGCTTTTATGACCCCATTGAAGGCCATCTTTTAATGGATGGAGTTGATATAAAAGAGTTGGATATAGTCCAATACAGGAGTCTTTTTGGGCTAGTACTCCAAGATGTATTTATTTTTAGCGGAAGTTTAGAAGACAACATTTTACTTGGTCGCCCAAGGGATGCAAACCGCATGGCTACTGTCTTGGAACAAAGCCAATTGACATCGGTAATGGGTAGGTTGCCTGCTGGGTTAAATACACAAGTGGGAGAAAGGGGACAACGCCTATCTGCAGGCGAAAGGCAATTGGTGGCTTTTGCAAGAATGTTGTACGGAAATCCTGCAATATTATTGCTGGATGAGGCTACTTCAAATATAGATACAGAGACAGAATATAGCATACAAAACGTTTTTGAGCATGTGAGTCGCAATTTTACGACATTTACTATCGCGCACCGTCTTTCAACCATTCAAAACGCTGATGAAATATGGGTGATGGACAAAGGAAGAATTGTAGAGCGAGGCAATCACGAAGAATTGATTCAGATGAAGGGAACCTACTCAAACTTGGTAAGGCTACAATTTGAATACGACCAATACAGATTGAATTTATTAGAATACAGCTAAATTACATAGCCTTTGCACAAATATGTGTGTGGGGTCAATAATTGGGTGCCATTAGGTCTTGTTAAATTCAAAATCATTTTTTTTTGTTGAAAAGGTCTAAAAAACATTAGATTTTGAAAAAAATTTGGTATCATGGGGATAAATTGTTTGGAAGGTGATCTATGTTGGACAGAAAATACAAGTTTTCTTGGGATCTCTTGGGGAACATTGACCTTGGCAGACCGAATTTGGGGCCGACAACTCGGATTGAAGTGTATCGCTTGATGCAAGGAACTTTCCGAGATGTGTTGGAGCAAAGATTTGGAACAGAAGCAACTGACGAGATTTTCTACGAGAGTGGAAAGATGGCTGGACAATGCTTTTACCAAAACGTGTTAGGAGACATATCCAATTACGAACAACTCATCAAAGCGCTCCAAGAAGCCCTACTTACTATGGGCATCGGGGTTCTTCGTGTAGAGGAGTCAGATGTAGAAAAGGGTTCCTTTGTATTTACAATTTCTGAAGACCTTGACTGTTCGGGGCTTCCGGAGCTAGATTACGAGATTTGCACATACGATGAAGGTTTTATTGCTGGTCTACTTGAGTGCTTTACTGGAAAAGGTTTCGATGTAAAGGAAATCGACTGTTGGTGTACTGGTGATAGAACTTGCAGGTTTGAGGCAAATATTTCCAACTAGCTGATGGAATAATTAATTGACTGACGTTAGCACAAAAGAATCTCTATTTGAAAAGATAGATAGGCTGAAAGTAGCTGTTGGCAGGGATGTTGTTGGAGATGTCTACGAATGTCTTCTACAAATTTTGAGCACATATTCTACTATTGCCGATAGTCCATCAATAATCGGAGATATTGTTAAGCCCATCCATGATTTGTTGCTAGCTGAGAATATTCAAGAGCAACTCCCAGAATTAGTTTCGCTGGATAAAAAATATATCAGCCTGTTTGAGGATATTAAAAACATTCGAAGTTTCATGCTTTCACTGGCAAACGGTGATTTAACTCAAAAATTGATTCTAAAGGGATATTTTGCAGGCGTATTAAAGACATTTCATGCAAACCTTAAGCATTTGACATGGCAAACTGAAATGGTTTCACGAGGTGATTTTACCCAGCGCGTCCATTTTATGGGGGTGTTTGCTTCCAGTTTTAATGCTATGGTTGAACAACTTGATAGTACGCGCAAGGGACTGATTGAGAGTGAAAAGAAATATCGCTTACTAGCAATAACAGATTCTTTGACTGGTTTGCCAAACAGACACCACTTTTTTGAAGTTGCAATGGCAGAGTTTTCACGAGCTAAGCGATATACTAAAACCTTCTCAGTGATAATGCTAGACATCGACTTTTTCAAAAAAATTAACGATAGTTACGGTCACTATGTCGGTGATCGAGTTCTTCAGACTGTAGCAGAACAAATACAAAAATCGTTGAGAGAAACGGATTTTCCTGGCCGATATGGTGGAGAAGAATTTATTGTTTTACTGCCAGAGACAGCAATTTACGAAGCTGAATTGGTGGCAGAAAGAATAAGGTGTAGCATTGAAAACAATAAAATAATTATAGATAATGGGTCGATAAGCGTTACTGCAAGTCTTGGAATATATAATTTTGAATGTGCCGCGGGAACAAGCGACGTTTCTACCCAATCTATTGATGAAATAATCGACAGGGCAGACAAAGCTCTTTATCTTGCTAAAAACCAAGGGAGAAATAGAGTCGCTCTTTTTTCCAACGAATTATAAAATAAAGTCAGAATTATGCTGTAAAACAATAGCGAAATAAAAATATCATCAAGCAGAAATCAATATCTTTTTGCCTTCATATTTTCTTTTGCGGCATCGTACCCTAAGTCGAATGCTTTTTCGTTAAGTGGTATCAAGGCAACTTTATCCTTTAGGGCTTGCTTTATAGCAACCAGAAAGGTTTCACGGGGGAAAATGTTTGTAGCCGCCGCTAAAGCACCTAGGCCAACAATATTTTTGACAACCATTTTTCCAAGTCCGGCGGCTATTTCAGTAAATGGCACACCTATTACCTTTATGCTAGAATCAGATGGCTCAATTTCCTTTGAAACCGAACTATCAAAGACGATGAATCCATTTTTTGCAACAGTAGAGCCAAATTTTGACAGGCTTGGGGCGTTGAAAGCTATAAGGATATCTGGACTGGGACTGGCTGGGTTGAGAACTTCGGTTTTTGCAACATGCACGTCAGCGTACGAGGTTCCTCCACGACTTTCCGGTCCGTAGGAGGGAATGTGTGTGCCGTCAAAGCCCTCATTAATAGCGGCAGTGGCGATTAAAATGGCGGCTGTTTGTGCTCCGTCACCCCCAGAGCCGGCAAGTTTTAGGCTTATGTCCGATGGGTGCAGGTGGGCTGGAAACTCCTTGCAATTACGTTCTGTTTTGTCAGTTGTGGCACCAATAATGCCCACGAATTTGCCTCCATCGAACAACGGGGGTTCGATGTTCCACCAAGGCTCAACTGTCAAATCCTTTTTGACTCCAAGCGGGAAAATAGGCACCATGTTTTCCTTGACCCATGCCTCAGATTTGTCAGGCGAGATTTTTAAGTGTGTCGGACATTCTGCGAGTACTTCAATAAAAGCATATCCGCGACCTTCTTTTTGAAGTTGAACAGCCTTTTTGATGGCCTTTCTGGCCCTACTTCTTTCGGCAGGGCTGAACAAAGCTACTCGTTCAACATATACCGGCCCGTCAAGCTGGGCGATTTGTTCTGCAATTTTGATTGGCTGGCCATTGATTTGCTTTCTACCGTCAGGACTTGTTGAAGTGGGTTGTCCCATCAAAGTCGTAGGAGCCATCTGGCCACCGGTCATTCCATATATTGCATTATTGATGAAGATGACAGTTATTGGGTTGCCGAGTTGTGCAATCGCAATTGTTTCTGCAAGTCCAATTGATGCAAGGTCCCCATCGCCCTGATAACTAATTACCGTGGCATTAGGGTTGGCCAGTTTGTGGCCTAGGGCAACGGCGGGTGCTCGACCGTGAGCCGCTTGAGTGTTGCCTGTATCAAAATAGTAGTACGCAAAAACCGAACAGCCAACAGGACTGACTAATACTGTGTCATCCTGAATCCCAAGCTCTGAAATGGCATCGGATAGATACTTGTGGGCTAATCCATGACCACATCCAGCGCAGTAGTGTGTACTGTTACCTTTTAGGCCTTCGCCGTGTGCATGTCTTTCAAACTTGTTGTAAAAGGATGTTGACATTAAAATTCTCCTCACTTGGCGATAGATTTAACGTGGGCAACAACATCAGCCTGTTGTGGTAGCATACCTCCCATGCGACGGATATGACTCATTTTTGGGAGTTTTTCTAAGCCGGCCTTATTGAGTTCTAGCCGTAGCTCATCTTCGAGTTGGCCGGCACTTGCTTCAATAACTACGATATGTTTTGTCTGAGGCATCAAAGCCAATAACTGTTTAGCTGGGAATGGCCAAACCGTTATGGGTCTAAATAATCCTGCTTTAATACCGGCGTTTCTAAGGTCTTGAACAGCACCTTTTGAAATGCGCGCAGGAGTGTTACATGCGACTAGCAGAATTTCGGCACCATCAGTCATAAAATTGTCTGACCTTGCTTCAGACTTCATGGAGTCGTATTTGGCACAAATAACTTCATTGTGTTTTTCAAGGTCAGGTTCTGCTAAATCAATAGAGCTAATTAAATTGCCTCGGTGTCCTTTATCGCCGTATACAGCCCATTTTGGGATACCGGGTTTGACCAAGTGTGCAGGTAAGTTTACCCTTCCTGTCATTTGACCTAGGTAGCCATCTAGCAAAACAATCACAGGGTTTCGATACTTAAACGCCAGTTCAAAGGCTTCCATGGAAAGATCGAGCACTTCCTGAGGAGTACTGGGAGCTAGGCAAATCGCATGAGTATTTCCGTGACCAAGCCCCCTACATGCAAACTTGATGTCAGATTGCTCAGGAGCAATATTACCAAGACCAGGCCCGCCCCGCATGACGTTTACAATGACAGATGGGAGTTCGGCCCCAACCATATAGCTAATACCTTCAACCATGAGCGAAAACCCTGGGCTTGAAGTGAAGGTCATTGTCGGGAGACCTGCACCCGCGGTTCCGTACATGTGATTGATTGTGGCGACTTCGGAAACTGCCTGGAGATACCACCCATTCATCTTTGGAAGGATTTTTGCCATCAACTCGGCACCTTCAGTGGATGGTGTTATTGGGTATCCATACATGTGTCTGCAACCTGCCAGCATCGCACCAATTGCCGCCGCATAGTTTCCCTTAATTACCATCGGTTCAGTTTTTGGCATTGGCAGTTTTTGATCAGCTATTGTTACAGGCTCAATTGTATCGTTTTTCTTTTTTCCAAAAAGTTTTGATGGGTCGGCCAATTCAAATTTTTCATCTAACTCCATTGCCAAGAGGCCATACGGCTCTGGGCAAGCATCGATACAAAGGCCACAGGAATTACATTTCTCAAGATCAAGGTCTACCGGGGCAATCCCAGTCAAGTGGTTTATTTCTTTGCTGAAAACAATACACCCTCTTTTGCAAACGCTTATACAGCGCCCACAACCTTTACAGTACTCTTTTACAAGGTAGGGTTTTAGGCGTTCCTTCGTAAGTGACATGGGCACTCCTAAATGAGATAGCAGACTGGTAGACAACGCTTACTGCCTTCTGACCAGTATAGTATAGTGTGTGTGAGTATCAAACTCAAATTCTGTGCAACGGGTCACAAGGTTACAGGACTGTAATATTCAAGCATGCTTGAACAATTAATATTTATAATTTATATTTTATCAAAAATTTTCTTTAATCCTCAATGAGTTTACAGCTATTTGCATGTGAAACGCATCTAGCAAGTGACTTTGTTCAAAGTTTGTTGTTGGCATGTGATGAGATAATTGGCTATGGGGGGCAACTGTAGTACTTGCCATGGTGGTTACAATTTGCTACCCTCAATAATGGTAAGGGAATGTTGTTTGGTTTGTGGGTGAATAATGATTGGGTTTGGTTCCAATGTGCAGATGAGTGCTCAGGACTTTGTGGCCTTAAGAGATTTTGTATATAACAGGTCTGGTATTTACTTCCGAGAGACAAAAAAATATTTTTTGGAAACTCGCGTAAACAGAAGAATTTCCGAACTTTCCCTCGCATCTTATAGCGAATATTTGAAGTTACTGCAAGGCAGTATGGGGCTAGAAGAACTTAAGTTTCTTTTCAACGAGGTGACGACAAACGAAACCAGCTTTTGGAGGAACCCGCCACAGATTGAAGCATTTCAAAAATTGGTTCTTCCAGAGGTCGTGGCCATTGCTCGAAAAAGGGGTGCTAATAAATTCAGATTGTGGTCTGCGGCATGTTCGTCAGGGGAAGAACCATATACTTTGGCCATGGTTTGCATTGAGGCAAAAGATTCTGTGCTACGTGGTTTGTCTGTTGAAATTGTTGCGACTGATATTAGCGAGCGAGTATTAAATTTGGCCGCCATTGGTCAGTATGGAAGCTATACCCTTAGAAACCTGACACCGGCTAGGCTAAAACTTCATTTTGATCAAAAGGGCACAGACATTTTTGAAGTCAAGCCAGAGCTAAAAAAACTTGTCACCTATAAAAATTTTAATTTAGTGGATTACCAGAATTACCGATCCTTAGGTGTGTTTGATGTGATATTTTGCCGTAACGTGCTGATCTATTTTGACGACGCTGTGAAGGCAAAAGTTATCAATGGATTTTATGAACAGCTACACCCCAAAACTTACTTGATGGTAGGACACAGTGAGTCAATAAGTGCCTATGCCTCTGGGTTCGAGCTAGTGCACTTTAGCTTGGCTACCGGCTACAGAAAGAACGGATGACCAAATGCTAAATGGAGTTTTCTGTTATGTCGACTAACGTGAACAAACTGGTTGAGGATTTGGGGAAACTTCCCCCTATTCCTCATATTGCAACTCAGGTTCTTAAGCTAACTTCTGATCCAGACTGTTCTCTTAACGAACTTCAACAGGTAATAGCTTCTGACCAAGCACTCGCGGCACAAATCCTAAAAATTGCTAATTCTGCTATGTTTGGTTCAATGCGAGCAATTCGGACTCTACCTCAGGCAATCTTAACACTAGGTCTTAATTCCGTAAAAAATACAGTGATAGCTTCCATCTCTAAAGACCTGTACATGAAGAGTTCTATGGGATTTTACAAAATGATAGCATGGGAGCACTCACTTGTTTCCGCGCTAGCCGGAAGTGCCCTTGCAAAAATATTCCGTTTTCACGATCGCGATGAAGTGTTTTTGGGTGGCCTACTACACGATCTCGGAAAATCAGTCTTAGACTTAAAATTCCCTGCGGAATATGAAAAAGTAATTAAATCCTTTTACAATGGAGAAACGACAAATGCTCTTCAACTTGAGTCTGAAGTGTTTGGCTTTGACCATGCAATGGTAGGAGAGGCACTATTACTGCATTGGAATCTACCGAAAGAAATCACCCAATGCGTCCGTTACCACCACAATCCTAGTAGTGCAGATGCAGACTGTGTTACGCTTGCAGGATTTGTTGCATTGGGGAACTTATTTGCTCTGGAGATGGGAAAAGGTATAAAAACACCGAGAAAATTTGATGAAGCAAAAGCAGAAGCACTGAAATGTGCCGGCATATCCGAGGATGCCTTGGCTTCCCAAACAGATGTCATTTTTGAATGTATAGAGCAGGATAATATTCTCATTACAGGTTTTTAATTGATGATTACTTCTGATCTCATCCAACAGCGTATAAATAGGCTTCCGAGCCTTCCAACCTCGGTGTTTGCATTGGGCGAGATTGCTTTGGATGAACGTAGCACTTTAGACGATGTCTATCGGATTCTAGTTAAAGACCCTGCTCTTTCTTCATGTATTTTAAGGCTTGCAAATTCTACTCTACTAGCCGCCGACAACTATGCTTCCGACTTGCGGATGGCTATTCAACGCCTTGGGATGGATGCGATAATCAACCTGAGTAGAGGCGTTGCAGTAATACGAAATTACAAGGCAAGTGAATCGCTAAATGTTGTGCATCTTTGGCAACACTCCACCGCGGTTGGTCTAACTGCAAAGGCAGTTTGTGGGTACCTTAAGAGCTTTGCACTGGCAGAAACAGCTTTTTTAGCGGGGCTATTGCATGATATTGGAAAGATCGCCCTGGACAGGTGCTTCCCGGAGGAGTATCGCCCGGTACTCGAGGCAATTAGAGAGGGCGAGGATGAATTGGAAGCAGAAAAAAAATATCTCAATACAACTCATGTAGAAGTCGGTGCCCAGGTGGCTGTGCTGTGGAAATTTCATGAAAGCATTACCGAAGCAATTCGCGACCACCATGATCCAAAGCATGGTGCTTTTCTTCCTAACATAATTCACTACTGCGATTTATTGGTTCGCACGAGGCTTCCCTATGGTCCATCGGATGATAAATTGGTTTTAAACTTAAGCGGTGAAACCAGCTTCAATGGGATGATTACCGGAATTTCTGGAAATATTCCAGATGTAGAGTACCTGACCTTTAGAATTGATGATGAAGTTGACCACGCAATTGCATTTGTACAGCAAGCTTTCCAGGATTGATGACTATGGACGGACCAATTCGAGTGATGATAGTAGACGACAGCTCTTTTATGAGAAAGTCGATAGAACGAATGCTGACGGCTGATGATATTAAAGTTGTGGGCACAGCTCGTGATGGAGTGGATGCGCTGGAAAAAATCAAATTACTTAAACCAGATTTATTGACCCTCGACATAGAAATGCCCAAAATGGACGGGCTAACATGCCTCAAGAGAATTATGGCCGAATGTCCAATGCCAGTATTGATGGTGTCCAGTCTGACTCATGAGGGTGCCAAGGCAACATTGGATGCGCTGGCATTAGGAGCCTTAGACTTTATTCCAAAAGACAAAAAACTGGATGGAACGGATGGAGATGCCCAGAGCTTTAGAAATGACTTGCTGGAGAAAGTTAGAAAATTAGCGCATAGCCCAAAATTTAGAACCTATGGGCACTCACAGCCTTCCACGGCAGGTATACCCATTCGCCCTGCGAAAGCTCTACCTGTTGCCCCTCCGGCTTATGTAGCACCTGCCAAAATAGGTGCAAGTTCGCTACCAACCCATCCTCGTGCAGAATTAATTGTGCTAGGTTGCTCTACTGGAGGGCCAAAAGCTCTTCAAGATTTCCTACCATACCTGCCAAAAAATCTTCCTGTACCAATGCTAATTGTTCAACACATGCCATCGAGTTTTACAAAGCCGTTTGCCGATAGGCTTAATGGGATTTGTCAACTTGAAGTTAAAGAGGCATCTAATGGGGATATACCACAGCCAGGACACATATACATCGCGCCTGGTGGTATTCATATGCACGTACGTAGCCAGCTAGGGCATTGTGTAATTGAATTGAATCCCGAACCATCCTCCACATTGCATAGGCCGAGCGTAGACATTTTGTTCCAAAGTACCTTTGATTCATTCAATTCACAACTGATGGCCATAATATTGACTGGAATGGGGGCAGATGGTGCTCAGGGCATGAAAAAACTAAAATCCAAAGGTGCATATACTTTGGCAGAAGCAGAATCGAGTTGCGTAGTATACGGAATGCCAAAGGCCGCATTTGAGTTGGGATGTGTTGACGTTGTTGCTCCCATACAGGAAATGGCCGGCCTCCTAAAGCACCATTTCCAGCTATAGGGTATAGTGAGAGTGTGATATGACTGGTAGTTCTACCCCTGTCATATCTGCCCCCAACACCAATATTGTGCTATCAACAATAACCGCATCAGCGGGATATGAGCAGGTGCTAAAGTCTGTTGGAAAAACATTATCCCTGGTATTGGTTGAAAATGGGGCAGATGGAATAAAGTTGAAAATGCCTTCCGGCCAGATCATTTCTGCACAAGGGAATCTTCCTTTTTCTGAAATGACTAAGCTACAGGTGAGAGTGGAGGTTCAAGATGGTGTTTTACGGTTGCATACTACTGAGGCTTTTCCGCCATCACCAGCTTCAATTCTTGCACCACTAATACGTGGAGAGGCTCAAGGATTGATCCAACAATTACAATCCTCAGATATTTCCACAGCGTTACTTCCCCTTGCAAAGCTATTTGCATTACTGACTCCATCAAATGAGGTAGCACTACAGCAATCTATTTCTGCGCTCTCAAATCCCAGCCGCCAGTTGCTATCGCAGATACTTGGTTTACGAGAAAGCAGTTCTGCCGCTATTTCGCAGGCATTGTTAGAGCAATTTGAACCAATAAAAATGCTTGCAGAAATTGAAGAATTTTTCTCGGAAAAATATGGTAATTTGCGCCCAGAAAAAAATGCGGTGGATCAGCAACTACAACAAGCCAAAGAATTATCTATCAATAATTTAAAAAATATTTTTTCAAAATTTTTTGACCCAAGCATACAAGAATTTAACATTCTAAAAAATGGAACAATAATTGATCAAATTAGCAATGCACTCAAAATAGAATTGCTACCTCAATTTTCATCATTGGGCATGGATTCTGCGAGCGACTTGTCTAAAAATATAGAAAAAATTGTTATCGCATTAAAGCAATTGCCAGAAAATATTCGCAATAATATCTCTGCCCACTTCGCAGTCCATTCCACAAATAATATAGAGTCAATTGCGAATTCTATCGTAGAAAAACTGGGAATGACTACCACGGGTATTGCTAACAATACTGATAACGCAACGATTCTTAAATTAACTCAATTAATTGAAAAAATGCCTAGCTCTGTCATTAAGGATATTTCTTTAGCATTGCTGGGATCGCCAAAGGTAGAACCATCGGAAATTGCTAATTATCTATTTCGTAGTGGTTTTATTGCAAATACTGATGGCGACTCGGATGCCAAAGGGCTGATAGCAGTGCCATCAACCCGCCAGATTATAGCTCTTTTGCGAGAAATAGGGCTATCAATTGTAGAGAATAAAAATCCAATAATGGCCAACCAAGGGCAAGCTCAAATAAATGGTATTTCAGGAAAACCAGATAATAATAAATTAATATCTGTAATTGAAAAAATGCCTTCATCAATCGGAATGGCAATTGCCTCTGTTATAACTGGTAGCTCTGAAACAAAAATACATGATATTGCAAATGCAATTAATAATTTAAATACTGATACAAACACGGAGAGAGGTATTGCTTCAAAATTAGTAAATGCTGAACCGTCACTCCGCCAAATAATTAGCCTTCTGCAAGAATTATCTCGAATAAATCAATCTGATATTAATAGTAAGATAAACAATGTTGAAACACAAAAAATTGCTCAAATATTAGAAAATTTACCAACCTCATTAAAAAGAGCTATCGCTTTAGCAATTACACATTCTCCTGAAACCAATAATAGTGACATTGTAACAATAATACTTCAAAAAAGTAATAATTCAATTATAGGTGACAAATTTTTTTCAATATTAGAAAAAACATCGCCATTATTGCGTCAAGTCATTGCGGCTATTGCCAAATTGCCCTTAGATGCACAACCACAGCAAATTGCCCAAGCCTTAGTTAGTGGAGAAAAACATATTTATGATATTGCAAAAGCTCTCATTGCCCATGAACTTGAAAGTGAGGAAGTGGTGCGACTTGGTGCGGGAAACAGAGATGTTGCCATGGCAGACCAAAAAAATCAAAAAACATCTATGCTTGATACCGAAAAGAGTAATCTTGATGCACTCGAAAAGGCAGTTAAATTTTCTGTATCATTTTCTGACAGACTAGGCTACTTACTTCAGTTTGAAAATCTCGCCTCTCAGCACGGCCACTCCGTCGAAAATCAAAATACTCTTTCATCTTGGTTTCGTTCCATCATTGATCAGTTAATAATGGCAAAATCTGCTAAATCAGGGATTACAGAACATTCTCAGACATCAAAGCATAGCTCTCATCTAAGAGACCCTAAATTTTCAAACTCGATGGCAGAGCAACTACTTCGCCAAAACAATACTACTCCTGGGGAAAAGACGCAGACTTGGGAGATGTGGATGAAAAATAGTATTAAGGCACTCGTAGACCCATCCATTTCATCCAAAGAGGCATTATTTCACAACATATTAGCTAAAGAGGATGTGAACTACTTTCATCTGCCCTTGCCGTGGATGCCAAATCGTTTTATGGAAATGTGGGTAGAAGCAGACGATACTAATTCTGAAAAAATGGAAAAAGGGATTTATCGCGTGTTATTAGCTTTGGATTTTTCCGTTTTGGGTCAAACGCGTGTTGGCATGGAGTCTTCAGGCAAACGTCTGTGGATAAATATTTGGGCAGAACATCCATATCCAATCGAAGCCGAATTAGACCAAATGCAAAATGAAATTTCTTCACATGGATTTGATGTCCATCTCAAACTACATGAATTGCCGACAGAAAAAGACGGCGTAGTGCCATCAATAAAATCCTTTATCGCTGGCACAAGCCTTCACGCCTTAGGGTAGCTCGACTATTGGCGTCGTGAAAACATCTAACTCATGTTCTCGTAAGTACCAACAAGGTTAGTTCTTTGGGTCGCAGAAAACGGTTGGGTGGCCCCCAATAGCCTGTTCCGGCACTTGTGTACATCCACAGTCTTTTATATCGCTTTAACCCTAAAGGAAAGTCATGGAAGAGAGGAACTATTGCGCTCCAGGGAAAATATTGTCCGCCGTGGGTGTGTCCCGACAATTGGAGGGCGATGCCCACCATGTCAGCTTCAAAAAAATTGGTGGGTTTATGGTGTAGCAAAATTTTTGGGGTATCTTTTGGGATGTCAGTAAGGGCTTTTTCAAGATTTGGCTCGATGCCAGACCCCCTGCCACTGATGCTAGTTGAATCAGGAATACCGACAACAGCAAGTTTGGCTTCGTTGCGCTGAATAAATACATTGTCGTTCATTAGTACACACCAGTTCATTTTGTTAAATTCATCAAGCCAATTCTGCAAATCGCCCGAATAGTATTCGTGATTGCCTGTCACAAAACAAACACAGTTTTTTGGGTTTAATTTTTCCATCACCGAAACTTTGGGTAGCAAGTCCGCTACTGTTCCATCTACAAAATCTCCGGTGATGGCAACAAGATTTGGGTTGAGTTCATTTATCTGATTTGTCAACAGTTCCAAGCTGGCCATAGATGTCATGGAATTGATATGCAGATCAGAGATTTGGACGATTGTAAAGCCTTCCAAACCCTTGGTTAATCCAAGAATAGGAACTTCTACCTTTTTTATCTTAGGAGGCAGTATTGCCTGTATGTGGCCAATAATCACAGAAATAACCGTTGAGATTATGGCAACCCTTAATGCCCAAAGGCTTGCTACTTCTGGGGCATTTAAAAACCGGCGCAATAGAAATTGAGTTAGATCAGCTAATCCTAAATAAACTATGTAGGTGCTAACAAGTCCAAACAAAGTATAGCTAATCCAAGCAAGCACCAACATGTGCAGGCCACCATACCTGGATAAAACTGGAATCAAAAAAATAGTTAATACCAACGTTACAAATGTACCCCATGTGCACCACGGATGACTTCTGAGTAGAGGGCTAAATGCCATACTCCTGAGCGCCATGTATGTACATGCAAGCCCTAGTATCAGTGTAATAATAACTACAATCATCTTCACAGCTTTAGTATAGCTTATTGGCACATGCAATACATGTTTTCCAATTTGCCTAATTTTCAAAAGGCTTTTTCTGTGCGAAAATTTTGTCAACTGCTATTGGAGGCTACTAATGCGACTTGTTCATTTCATCATAGCGACATGCTGTGCATCATTAATTTTAGTGGGGCAAACACCTGTGAAGACTCCTGTTTCTCGTAAGCTCGATGTAGTAGACACTTATTTTGGTGTCCAGGTTCCTGATCCATATCGCTGGTTGGAGGATGATAATAGCCTCGACACAAAGGCTTGGGTAAAGGCGCAAAACGATGCGACCTATGAATATCTGGCGAGTATTCCAGAGAGGGGGCGCATTCAGGAACGAATGACAAAAATATGGAATTACGAGCGTTTTAGCGCGCCTTCAAAATATGGGGAATACTATTTTTACTCTTACAATTCAGGGTTACAAAACCAATCTGTGATTTATGTAACCGACAAGTTGGCCGAAAAGGGAAGGGTACTATTAGACCCTAATACTTTAAGTCAAAGCGGTACTATTGCCCTGAGTGGGATGAGCTTTAGTAACGATGGCAAATACTTGGCATATTCACTTAGCAATGCTGGCAGTGATTGGGTTGTATGGAAGGTAAGGGACGTGGCTACAGGGAAGGATTTAGCAGATGAAATACAGTGGAGCAAGTTTAGCGGTGCGTCCTGGGTTAAGGATGGCTCCGGATTTTATTATTCCAGATACGACGCACCCAGCAGTGGCGATGCCCTAACGGGCGTAAATAAATTTCAAAAAGTCTTTTTCCATAAGATTGGCACGCCACAAACATCTGATGAGTTGGTCTTCGAGCGCAAAGATCAGTCGGATTGGAGTTTTGGAGCTTTTGTTTCTGAAGATGGCAGATGGCTGTTCATCAATCAAACAGAGGGCACGGAGCGCAAGAATCGCCTTTTTGTCAAAGACTTAAATAAACCAGACAGCGATTTTTTACCACTCTTTAATGCTTTTGATGCAAGCTATGGTTTTTTAGGCAACGACGGTAGTACCTTTTACATTCTCACAGACCACAACGCCCCAAGAGGGCGCATAATTGCTGTCGAAGCCAACCAACCAGAGCCAGCAAACTGGAAAGAAATAATTCCACAGGCACAGGGGCGAGATGTTCTGGCAGGTGCCTCACTATTTGGGAATAGGCTTGCCGTTACATGGAAAATTGACGTACTAAACCAAGTAAAAATATATGACTTAAAGAGTGGCAAACTTCAGAGGCATATCCAACGGTCAAATGTCGGAACGCTTACAGGCTTTAGTGGCAAGAGAAGTGATACCGAAGTATTTTTTACATTTACATCATATAACGAGCCACCCACAATCTATCGTTACGACATCAAGTCGGGCAAAGAAACATTATTTCGCAAGCCACAGGTGGACATGAATCCCAGCGACTATGAAGTTAAGCAGGATTTTTACAATAGCAAAGATGGCACAAAGATTCCTATTTTTATTGCCTACAAAAAGGGCATCAAATTGGATGGAACCAATCCAACCCTTTTATATGGGTATGGTGGTTTTAATTCTGCCGCAACACCGGGCTTTAGCCCTGCAAATCTCGTATGGATGGAAATGGGTGGAGTATATGCTGTGGCCTGCATTAGAGGGGGAGACGAATACGGAAAAGAGTGGTGGGAACAGGGCAAGCGCGAAACTAAGCAGAACTGTTTTGACGACTTTATTGCCGCAGGCGAATGGCTGATCAGGCAAAAGTATACGAGTACCCCTAAACTAGCTATTCATGGTGGTTCTAACGGCGGTTTGTTGGTAGGCGCGTGCCTGACTCAGCGACCCGAACTCTTTGGAGCCGCATTACCAGCCGTAGGTGTTCTGGATATGTTGCGCTATCACAAATTCACTATCGGCTGGGCTTGGCAGAGTGATTACATGTGCTCAGATACTAAGGACGGGTTTGAAAATCTAATCAAGTATTCGCCATTGCACAATACCGTTGCTGGTACCAAGTATCCCGCCACCCTCATCACCACGGGCGATCATGACGACAGGGTTGTTCCGGCTCATAGCCATAAATTTACCGCCACACTCCAAGTTGCCCAAGGCGGCACCGCCCCCATTCTCACAAGAATTGAAACCGATGCAGGGCATGGAGCAGGCAAACCCACTTCAAAAGTCATTGCAGAACGGGCAGACATGTGGGCATTTTTGGTAAAAAATTTGGGTATGAAGTTGCCGGAAGGGTTTTGAGAAAAACCTTTGGGTTGATTCTAAAACTGGAAAAATTATATTATTTCACCTTTCCACTGCAAGTAATACCTGCTGTAAAGATACGCCGGGTCAGGCTTTCCATCTGAAAACTGATAACTGAAAACTGTGAACTGGTATTAATCCACATTATCTCTGGTTTGGCCATGTTCCAAATGCAAGTATGCACATTAAGATGAGCATGCCAACCATTGGAATAAGGCTGAGAAGTGCCATTGGCCCTGGATAACCTGCCTTGACACAAATCCGCCAAAAACAATAGATGGGAAACACTACCACCGCTATTATGATAACTGCATAAAGAACGCAGACACCTCCAAGCAATCCGGCCGCAAGGGCATTCTCGGATCGTAAGAGTGCTGGTGCAATCAATTGGAACATGTTGCCTCCTTGTATTTGCTATAGTAACACCTCCATACCGACACCAAGGAAGCCTATTTGGAATATCCTGATGGAACCAAAAAATAATCTATGGTAATTCAGTGTAAATTCCAGCAAGTTTATAGTCAGCTTTTGGCCACTGATCACTTGTCACTGACCACTTGTGTTCTGGGACACTTACCGTAAACACAAAAAGCCGTGGCAATTATGAACTACC
Source organism: Holophagaceae bacterium (assembly GCA_009783055.1). Lineage (GTDB taxonomy): Bacteria > Acidobacteriota > Holophagae > Holophagales > Holophagaceae > WRHW01. The sequence goes on along the minus strand of WRHW01000004.1, from coordinate 956 downwards.
CAAAGTAGTGTTGCTATAATACATGCTGTAAAGATACGCCGGGTAAGGCTTTCCATCTGAAAACTGAAAACTGAAAACTGTGAACTGTGAACTGGTATTAGCTGTGAAATTACTTAAATCGCTTGTAAAGCGCGTGTATGAAGCCGCCAAATACCTCATGGCTGTTGGAAAAGCCATATTTTTTGTAAAAATTAATTGCAGAATCGTTTCCGTTTGAGATATAGACAAAGACTAGGTTGATGTCAGAAAAGGTACTAAACCACTCCATAGACATATCCATGAGTTTTTTCCCCAAACCCATCCTTTGGTATGCTTTCCTAAGGTATAGGTTGTTCACACAGCCCGTCTTTGCAGGAAGGTTATCCCATTTGGGATAGAAACCAAGAATTTCGCCGGAAGAAATTGACGATGCCCATTCCGGAATGTGTGAATCCTTGTAAAAAACATTTTCGATAGTAGAAAAAACATATCCAACCGGCACATTGTTTTTATCTCTAGCAACTACTACATGGCTGGCTATGGCCTGTTTGTAGCTGAGCACCATGCGTGTGTCAAAGTTCATCTGGTCAAAAATCTCAGGCAGTAATTTGGCCTTACTCTGTTGGTAGGCCATCAGTTCATTGCATAGATGCCTGCAAGGCTCTATATTGCCGTCATTTACTACTTCTAACGTCACAGTTGCCAAGCAGTGCCTCCAGTTATGAGTTTATACCAGTTCACAGCTTTCAGTTATCAGTTTTCAATTGGATTTTGGCATGGTAGTCATAGTGAATGGTAGTTTGCAGTTAGTGGCTAGTGGCCGGTTCAGTGGTCAGTTATCAGTTTTCAGTTATCAGTTTTCAATTGGATTTTGGCATGGTAGTCATAGTGAATGGTAGTTTGCAGTTAGTGGCTAGTGGCCGGTTCAGTGGTCAGTTATCAGTTTTCAGTTATCAGTTTTCAGTTGGATTTTGGCT